>NZ_RHJQ01000011.1:0-65465 GCF_004211995.1 Escherichia sp. E14S1 | reverse complement strand
ATTGTTAAAGAGCAGTTGCGATGCGGCTTTCAGCTCACTGTCGCGAGGTGGCGTATATTACACCTTCCCCCCTTCAGAGTCAAGCGTTTATTTTCGCTTTTCTCTGCCGGAATTCTCAGGAGAATCCCGCTGACCCGGCGGCGTGTTAGCCGTTGTTCCGTGTCAGTGGTGGCGCATTATAGGGAGTTATTCTGAAGAGACAAGCGGAAAATATAAAAAATTTATCGTTCGTTCAATTCTTAAGCAAGACACCTTAAAAACGACCATTCCGGTTGGAAATTAGACAAAAAGCGAGCCCCGAAGGGCTCGCTTGTCTTATTTACTGGACGGCGACAATCCGGTCTTCATTAACTTCCAGGCGAATAACTTTACCCGGAACCAATTCACCAGACAGTATTTGCTGTGCCAGCGGGTTTTCGATCTGCTGCTGGATAGCACGTTTCAGAGGACGTGCACCATAGACCGGATCGTAACCGTTCTCGCTCAGCAGTTTCAGCGCCTCGTCAGAAATGTGGATTTCATAACTACGTTCTTCCAGACGTTTGTACAGACGTTTCAACTGAATCTGCGCAATCGACGCAATGTGCTGTTCACCCAGCGGATGGAAGACCACCACCTCATCAATACGGTTAATAAACTCCGGACGGAAGTTATGGCTTACCACACCGAGCACCAGCTCTTTCATGTGCGCATAATCCAGTTCACCGAAGCGTTCCTGAATCAAATCGGAACCGAGGTTAGAGGTCATAATGACAACCGTATTACGGAAGTCGACCGTTCTCCCCTGCCCATCAGTCAGACGCCCATCATCCAGTACCTGCAACAGAATGTTGAAGACATCCGGATGCGCTTTTTCCACTTCATCCAGCAGGATGACGGAATACGGACGACGACGCACCGCTTCGGTCAGGTAGCCACCTTCTTCATAACCGACATATCCCGGAGGCGCACCAACCAGACGAGACACCGAGTGTTTCTCCATAAACTCGGACATATCGATACGGACCATCGCCTCGTCGCTATCAAACATAAAGTTCGCCAGCGCCTTACAAAGTTCAGTTTTCCCCACACCAGTTGGGCCGAGGAACAGGAATGAACCAATCGGGCGATTTGGATCCGCCAGCCCCGCACGGCTACGACGAATAGCGTTAGATACCGCATCAACCGCTTCGTTCTGACCAATAACGCGCTGGTGCAGTTCTTGCTCCATACGCAGCAGTTTTTCGCGCTCGCTTTCCATCATGCGAGAAACCGGAATCCCCGTCCAACGCGCCAGCACTTCAGCAATTTCGGCGTCGGTCACTTTATTACGCAACAGACGCATAGTTTTGCCTTCGAGCTGCGTTGCGGCTTCCAGTTGCTTTTCCAGTTCCGGGATTTTGCCGTATTGCAGTTCAGACATCCGCGCCAGGTCACCCACACGGCGAGCCTGTTCAATGGCGATTTTCGCCTGCTCCAGTTCCGCTTTAATGGTCTGTGTACCAGAGAGCGACGCTTTCTCTGCTTTCCACTCTTCTTCTAACTCGGAGTACTGACGTTCTTTGTCGCTCAGTTCTTCGTTGAGCATATCCAGGCGTTTTTTACTGGCTTCATCAGACTCTTTCATTAACGCCTGTTGTTCCAGTTTGAGCTGGATAATACGGCGATCAAGTCGGTCGAGTTCTTCCGGTTTTGAGTCAATCTGCATACGAATGCTGGATGCTGCTTCATCGATCAGGTCGATGGCTTTATCCGGCAGCTGACGGTCAGCAATGTAGCGATGAGACAATGTCGCCGCTGCAACAATTGCCGGGTCAGTAATTTGCACATGGTGGTGCAGCTCGTAACGTTCTTTCAGGCCACGCAGAATAGCAATGGTGTCTTCAACAGAAGGCTCGGCAACAAACACTTTCTGGAAGCGACGTTCCAACGCAGCATCTTTTTCGATGTACTGGCGATATTCGTCCAGCGTCGTAGCACCCACACAGTGCAGTTCACCACGCGCCAGTGCCGGTTTCAGCATATTCCCGGCGTCCATTGCGCCATCGGCTTTACCTGCGCCGACCATGGTATGTAATTCGTCGATAAACAGGATGACGTTGCCTTCCTGTTTGGAGAGATCGTTAAGCACGCCTTTTAAACGTTCTTCAAACTCACCGCGATATTTCGCCCCAGCCACCAGCGCACCCATATCCAGCGCCAGTACGCGGCGGCCTTTCAGCCCTTCCGGCACTTCACCATTAATAATACGCTGCGCCAGACCTTCAACGATGGCAGTTTTACCAACACCAGGCTCACCAATCAGCACCGGGTTATTTTTAGTACGACGTTGCAGTACCTGAATGGTACGGCGAATTTCTTCATCACGACCAATCACCGGATCGAGTTTGCCTTGTTCGGCTCGTTCGGTAAGGTCGATGGTGTATTTTTTCAAAGCCTGACGTTGGTCTTCAGCTCCTTGATCGTTCACGCTTTCACCTCCGCGCATTTGTTCAATCGCTTGAGTAATGTTGGCGGTGGTCGCCCCTGCTGCTTTCAGGATATCGGCCAGCGTGCCGCGAGACTCAAGTGCCGCCAGAACGAACAGTTCTGACGAGATAAAGTTATCACCACGTTTTTGCGCCAGCTTGTCGCAAAGATTAAGAACGCGCACCAGATCCTGTGATGGCTGGACATCGCCACCTGTACCTTCAACCTGTGGTAAACGGTTTAATGCCTGAGTGATATCTGTGCGCAACTGGCCAGCATTGATGCCAGCAGATGTTAATAAAGGACTAACCGAACCCCCTTCCTGATTCAGCAGGGCGCTCATTAAATGAAGTGGTTCGATGAATTGGTTGTCGTGCCCGAGTGCAAGTGATTGGGCATCGGCAAGAGCAAGCTGGAATTTATTAGTAAGACGATCCAGACGCATAACTCCTCCCATAACGGATCAAAGTTGCTACTGGAGATTAAATGAGGTCATCCCTCAATTATTCAAGGTTATTGACCAGATTAATGTGAAAAGAAAATCACGCGTACCGGATCGTCTTGATTCTTTAGGTTATATCAGCCAAATGAAACTTGCCATACGACCGGTGATCTTGTCGCGACGATAAGAGAAGAAAGTCTCATTTTCCGTATATGTACAACGGTCGCCGCCGAAAATTTGCTCAACACCAACGCTCGCCAGACGCTGTCGGGCAAGCTGATAAATATCCGCCAGATACTTATCACCATGCTGAATGAAAGCTGTACTCGCGTTGGCGTCTACTTCCATAAACGCCTCGCGAACCTCCGGCCCCACTTCAAACGCGCGTGGACCGATTGCCGGCCCCAACCAGGCAAGAATGTTTTCGGGCTTATCGGCAAAGCAGGAAACCGTCTCTTCCAGCACGCCTGCGCACAGTCCACGCCAGCCAGCATGGGCAGCCGCGACTTCCGTTCCTGCCCGATTGCAAAACAGCACAGGCAGGCAATCGGCTGTCATTACGGCACAAACCGTGCCGGGTGTGTTGCTATACGAGGCATCCGCCCGTTTTGAGGTATAAGGTTCGCCAGTAAGCTTAAGCACATCTTTACCGTGTACCTGCTCAAGCCAGACCGGTTTTGAAGGCAAATTACCCGCAGCAAAAAGCCGCTTGCGATTTTCCTCGACGTGCTCCGGGTTATCACCACAATGAGCACCGAGGTTGAGCGAGTCGTAGGGCGGCAAGCTCACGCCGCCGACACGGGTAGAGCTACAGGCCGCAACACCTTTTGGCAGCGGCCACTGCGGGACAATCAGCTTACTCATAACCAGTCCACTTCATCCTTATGCTCTTCGAAATCGGCGCGCATCACCTCAATCAGCTCCACCATATCTTGTGGAATAGGTGCATGCCATTCCATTTCAATGCCGGAGATCGGGTGATAAAGACGCAGCATGGTTGCATGAAGCGCCTGACGATCAAACTTACGCAGCGTGGAGATAAACGCTTCCGAAGCACCTTTTGGCGGACGCGGACGGCCACCATAAACCGGATCGCCCACCAGCGGATGGGTTATATGGGCCATATGCACGCGGATCTGGTGCGTACGTCCAGTTTCCAGACGCAGCCGCAGACGCGTGTGCACACGGAAGTGTTCCATAATGCGATAGTGAGTGACCGCCGGTTTGCCCATCGGATGCACCGCCATATGAGTTCGTTTGGTCGGATGGCGACTGATTGGCTCGTCCACCGTGCCACCAGCAGTCATATGACCAATTGCTACCGCTTCATACTCACGAGTAATTTCACGTCGTTGCAGAGATTCCACCAGGCGCGTCTGGGCTGGAACGGTTTTTGCCACAACCATGAGTCCAGTGGTGTCTTTATCCAGACGATGGACAATACCCGCACGCGGTACATCGGCAATGGGCGGATAGTAATGAAGCAACGCATTCAATACCGTGCCATCCGGGTTACCCGCGCCAGGATGTACCACCAGGTCGCGCGGTTTATTAATGACGATAATGTCTTCATCTTCATAGACGATATCCAGCGGGATATCCTGCGGTTCAAAACGCGCTTCTTCTTCAATCTCGGCGTTGATGGCCACCAGCTCGCCACCCAATACTTTTTCTTTCGGCTTATCACAAATTTTGCCGTTAACCAGCACGCGCTGGTCGAGGATCCATTCTTTTATTCGCGAACGTGAATAATCCGGGAACATTTCGGCTAAAGCCTGATCTAAGCGTTGACCGAGTTGGTTTTCGGACACTGTTGCAGTGAGTTCTACTCGTTGTGCCATATATACTGCTTCTTCGTTTATCGTTGGGGTTTTACGGCTTTGCCGTTTAATATAGTGTGCTATTGTAGCTGGTCTTAACCGGGAGCAGGAACAGAGAATCTCCCGTATTACATTTTGAGGAAAGTCAAAACGTCATGACGCGCATGAAATATCTGGTGGCAGCCGCCACACTAAGCCTGTTTTTGGCGGGTTGCTCGGGGTCAAAGGAAGAAGTACCTGATAATCCGCCAAATGAAATTTACGCGACTGCACAACAAAAGCTGCAGGACGGTAACTGGAGACAGGCAATAACGCAACTGGAAGCGTTAGATAATCGCTATCCGTTTGGTCCGTATTCGCAGCAGGTGCAGCTGGATCTCATCTACGCCTACTATAAAAACGCCGATCTGCCGTTAGCACAGGCTGCCATCGATCGTTTTATTCGCCTCAACCCGACCCATCCGAATATCGATTATGTCATGTACATGCGTGGCCTGACCAATATGGCGCTGGATGACAGTGCGCTGCAAGGGTTCTTTGGCGTTGACCGTAGCGATCGCGATCCTCAACATGCTCGAGCTGCGTTTAGTGACTTTTCCAAACTGGTGCGCGGCTATCCAAACAGCCAGTACACCACTGATGCAACCAAACGTCTGGTGTTCCTGAAAGATCGTCTGGCGAAATATGAATACTCCGTTGCAGAGTACTACACCGAACGTGGCGCATGGGTTGCCGTCGTCAACCGCGTCGAAGGCATGCTGCGTGACTACCCGGATACCCAGGCTACGCGTGATGCGCTGCCGCTGATGGAAAATGCTTACCGCCAGATGCAGATGAACGCTCAGGCTGAAAAAGTCGCGAAAATTATTGCCGCTAACAGCAGCAACACTTAACAGGTGTGATATACGCAAAACGGCAGCCCTGGAGCTGTCGTTTTTTTATTCGATTTGAACGCTAACTAAAGCGATTCAGTCGCGACTGATCCTATCAAATATGGCTCGCTTTGAGACATTCCTCAAGTAAAAAAACACCTCTTCCTGCGATTTCTCACAAAAAAACTTCGTTGACAAAAAGTGACAAAATTATGAGATTTTCATCACACATTTTGACATCAGGAGCGGTATGCTGAATTCACCAAGACGGGAAGACAAGAGGTAAAATTTATGACAATGAACATTACCAGCAAACAAATGGAAATTACTCCGGCAATCCGCCAACATGTCGAAGACCGTCTCGCCAAACTGGAAAAATGGCAAACGCACCTGATTAATCCGCATATCATTCTGTCCAAGGAACCACAGGGGTTCGTTGCTGACGCCACTATCAATACACCTAACGGCGTTCTGGTTGCCAGTGGTAAACATGAAGATATGTACACCGCTATTAACGAATTGATCAACAAGCTGGAACGGCAGCTCAATAAACTGCAGCACAAAGGCGAAGCACGTCGTGCCGCAACGTCGGTGAAAGACGCCAACTTCGTCGAAGAAGTTGAAGAAGAGTAGTCCTTTATATTGAGTGTATCGCCAACGCGCCTTCGGGCGCGTTTTTTGTTGACAGCATGAAAACAGTACGGGTACTGTACTGAAGTCGCTTAAGGAAACAAACATGAAACAAACGCCGTTTTTCTTCGCATTCTTTTTTACCTTCCCCTGAATGGGAGGCGTTTCGTCGTGTGAAACAGAATGCGAAGACGAACAATAAGGCCTCCCAAATCGGGAGGCCTTTTTTATTGATAACAAAAAAGGCAACACTATGACATCGGAAAACCCGTTACTGGCGCTGCGCGAGAAAATTAGCACGCTGGACGAAAAATTGCTGGCGTTACTGGCTGAGCGGCGCGAGCTAGCCGTTGAGGTGGGAAAAGCCAAACTCCTTTCTCATCGCCCGGTGCGTGATATCGATCGTGAGCGCGATTTGCTGGAAAGATTAATTACGCTTGGTAAGACACACCATCTGGATGCCCACTACATTACTCGCCTGTTCCAGCTCATCATTGAAGATTCCGTATTAACTCAGCAGGCTTTACTCCAGCAGCATCTCAATAAAATTAATCCGCACTCAGCCCGCATTGCTTTTCTCGGCCCCAAAGGTTCTTATTCCCATCTTGCGGCGCGCCAGTACGCTGCCCGTCACTTTGAGCAATTCATTGAAAGCGGCTGCGCCAAATTTGCCGATATTTTTAATCAGGTGGAAACCGGCCAGGCCGACTATGCTGTCGTACCGATTGAAAATACCAGCTCCGGTGCCATAAACGACGTTTACGATCTGCTGCAACATACCAGCTTATCGATTGTTGGCGAGATGACGTTAACTATCGACCATTGTTTGTTGGTCTCCGGCACTACTGATTTATCCACCATCAATACGGTCTACAGCCATCCGCAGCCGTTCCAGCAATGCAGCAAATTCCTTAACCGTTACCCGCACTGGAAGATTGAATATACCGAGAGTACGTCTGCGGCAATGGAAAAAGTTGCACAGGCAAAATCACCACATGTCGCTGCGCTGGGGAGCGAAGCTGGCGGTTCCTTGTACGGTTTACAGGTACTGGAGCGCATTGAGGCGAATCAACGACAAAACTTCACCCGATTTGTGGTGCTGGCACGTAAAGCCATTAACGTGTCTGACCAGGTTCCGGCAAAAACCACACTGTTAATGGCTACCGGACAACAAGCTGGTGCTCTGGTTGAAGCGTTGCTGGTATTGCGCAACCACAATCTGATTATGACCCGTCTGGAATCACGTCCGATTCACGGTAATCCGTGGGAAGAGATGTTTTATCTGGATATTCAGGCCAATCTTGAATCCGTGGAAATGCAAAAGGCGTTAAAAGAGTTAGGAGAAATAACCCGTTCAATGAAGGTATTGGGTTGTTACCCAAGTGAAAACGTAGTGCCTGTTGATCCAACCTGATGAAAAAAGCCGGATGATGTGAATCATCCGGCACAGAGTTATTACTGGCGGCTATCGTTCGCCTGACGCAATAATACGCGGCTTTCATTCTGGAAGCGTTGTGCGTAATCGCCGAACCAGTGCTCCACCTTGCGGAAGCTGTCAATAAACGCCTGCTTATCGCCCTGCTCCAGCAACTCAATCGCCTCACCAAAACGCTTATAGTAACGTTTGATCAACGCCAGATTACGTTCTGAAGACATAATAATATCGGCATAAAGCTGCGGATCCTGGGCAAACAGTCGCCCGACCATCGCCAACTCAAGACGATATATGGGCGAAGAGAGTGCCAGAAGCTGCTCAAGCTGAACATTTTCTTCTGCCAGATGCAGGCCATAAGCAAAAGTGGCAAAGTGGCGCAACGCCTGGATAAACGCCATATTCTGATCATGTTCGACGGCGCTAATGCGATGCAGTCGCGCGCCCCAGACCTGAATTTGTTCAAGAAACCATTGGTACGCTTCTGGCTGACGTCCATCACACCAGACCACGACCTGCTTCGCCAGGCTGCCGCTATCCGGACCAAACATCGGGTGAAGCCCCAGCACTGGACCATCATGCGCCGCCAGCATGGCCTGTAATGGTCCATTCTTCACTGATGCCAGATCGACCAGAATACAGTCTTGCGGTAAACGTGGTAATTTGCCAATGACTTGTTCAGTAACATGAATCGGTACACTGACAATCACCATACCGGCATCGGCAACAATCTCAGCCGCGCGATCCCAGTCATATTGTTCAAGAATCCGCACCTGATAGCCAGAGAGCGTCAACATCTTCTCGAACATGCGCCCCATCTGACCACCGCCACCAACAATGACTACCGGACGTAATGAAGGACAAAGCGTTTTAAATCCTTTGTCGTTTTCGCTGGAGTAGGACTCACGCATTACCCGACGCAGAACATCTTCAATCAGATCTGGCGGAACGCCGAGAGCTTCCGCCTCTGCGCGCCGCGAGGCCAGCATGGATGCCTCGCGCTCCGGTACATAAATGGGTAACCCAAAGCGGCTTTTCACTTCACCGACTTCAGCAACCAGTTCCAGACGCTTTGCTAATAAATTCAGCAGCTCTTTATCGACTTCATCAATTTGATCGCGTAATGCGGTCAACTCAGCAACCATAATAAACCTCTTAAGCCACGCGTGCCGTCAGCTGCCCATTCAGATCCTGATGAATTTCACGCAGCAAGGCATCGGTCATTTCCCAGCTTATGCAGGCATCTGTTACGGATACACCGTATTTCATTTCACTGCGTGGTTGCTCGGAAGACTGATTGCCTTCGTGGATGTTACTTTCGATCATCAGACCAATAATTGAGCGATTGCCATCTTTAATTTGGGCAACCACGGATTCTGCCACCGCAGGCTGACGGCGATAATCTTTATTGGAATTACCGTGGCTGCAATCTACCATCAGTGAGGGGCGCAGTCCCGCCTGTTCCATCTCTTTTTCACATTGCGCGATATCCGCCGGGCTATAGTTCGGTGCTTTTCCGCCACGCAGAATCACATGTCCGTCCGGATTACCCTGAGTTTGCAGCAGCGCCACCTGCCCTGCCTGATTAATACCAACAAAGCGATGCGGTTGTGCAGCGGCACGCATAGCATTAATTGCTGTCGCCAGACTGCCATCAGTGCCGTTTTTAAAACCAACCGGCATGGAAAGCCCGGATGCCATTTCACGGTGCGTTTGCGATTCCGTGGTACGAGCACCAATTGCCGACCAGCTAAACAGATCACCCAAATATTGCGGGCTGTTTGGATCTAACGCTTCCGTCGCCAACGGTAATCCCATATCTACCAGTTCCAACAGCAACTTACGTGCAATCTTTAATCCTGTTTCAACATCAAAGGAGCCATCCATATGTGGATCGTTAATCAACCCTTTCCAGCCAACAGTGGTACGGGGCTTTTCAAAATAGACGCGCATCACCAAATAGAGACTATCGCTGACCTCTGCGGCAAGGGCTTTAAATCGACGAGCATATTCCAGTGCGGTTTCAGGATCATGAATGGAGCAAGGACCACACACCACCAGCAGCCGGGGATCGCGCCCAGCGATGATATCTGAAATAGTTTTACGCGAATCAGCAATCTGGGCCTCTTGTTGTCGGCTTAATGGAAAAGCTGCCTTCAACTGTTCCGGGGTCATCAGAACCTGTTCGTCGGTAATATGTACGTTGTTCAGCGCGTCTTTTTGCATGATGGCGATCCTGTTTATGCTCGTTTGCGATAGTTGATCCTCAGCGAGGATGACGCAACGATATCACAACAAGTAAAGATTTCAATCCATGTTTAGTAAATAATAGTTTACACCAGCAATTCATATACGTTTTAACCACCAATAAATGTACAAATAAATTTACATACACAATAAAAACAATCCGCTATGCTTTGAAAAAGGAGAAAAAACAATGAAACACTTTATCGCCCCTTTGTTAGCTTTGGTTGTTAGCGGCTGTCAGATTGATCCCTATACTCACGCACCAACCTTGACCAGCACTGACTGGTATGATGTTGGTATGGAAGATGCGATATCAGGCGTTGCTATAAAAAATGACGATGCTTTTAACGATTCACAGGCTGATCGGGGGATATATCTTAAAGGATATGCCGAAGGGCAAAAGAAAACCTGCCAGGTCGATTTTACTTATGTCCGAGGGCTTTCCGGTAAAAGTTTCCCTGCCAGCTGCAACAATGTAGAAAATGCCAGCCAATTGCATGAAGTATGGCAAAAAGGAGCTGATGAAAATGCCCGCACGATGAAACTTAATTAATTTAAATCCCACCACAAAATTAATCATAAGATTTAACTTATTCGATTTTTAATTCTCTTCTGGATGACGACCACACAAAAGAATGATATTTTAATGAACATTCTGAAAAATTTTCGATGCGTTTCGAGCGAAGATGGTGAGGATCCCTGAATGCGCTTTTCTCACCTACTGTTCTTACTGCTGCTATTCCTTCTGGCAGGCGCGCCATTACTCGCTCAGGAAACCACTGACGTTACGAAAAATGTGCGTTTAATGGTTTCCGGTATCGTAAGCTACACTCGCTGGCCGACGGTATCTGGTCCACCAAGACTATGTATTTTTTCATCTTCACGATTTAGCACCGCCCTGCAAGAGAAAGGTGCGACGCCTTTGCCTTACCTGCCTGTCATCGTTAACAACAAACAAGAGGCGATGATTTCAGGCTGCAATGGTTTTTATTTTGGCAGCGAATCACCGACATTCCAGACAGAATTAATCGAACAATATCCGTCTAAGGCGTTATTATTAATTGCCGAACAAAATACCGAGTGCATTATTGGCAGCGCATTTTGTCTGGTCATCAACAATAATAACGTCAGGTTTGCCGTAAACCTGGATGCCTTATCGCGTAGTGGTGTTAAGGTCAACCCGGATGTCTTAATGCTCGCACGGAAGAAAAACGATGGATAACGATAATTCTCTTCATAAGCGCCCCACGTTTAAAAGAGCATTACGCAACATCAGCATGACCAGCATATTTATCACTATGACGCTGATCTGGCTGCTGCTTTCCGTGACGTCAGTGCTAACCCTGAAACAATACGCGCAAAAAAACCTGGCACTAACCGCTGCAACAATGACTTACAGCCTGGAAGCTGCGGTCGTTTTTGCCGATGGTCCTGCAGCAACAGAAACTCTGGCCGCACTAGGTCAGCAAGGCCAATTTTCAACCGCAGAAGTGCGTGATAATCAGCAAAACATTATTGCTTCCTGGCACTACACTGCCAGAGAACCGGGAGATACCTTCAGTAATTTCATTAGTCACTGGCTCTTTCCGGCTCCCGTCATTCAGCCGATTCGCCACAATGGCGAAACCATTGGCGAAGTGCAGTTAACCGCACGCGACAGCTCAATTAGCCATTTTATCTGGTTTTCACTCGCTGTCCTGACTGCATGTATTCTGCTGGCATCAGGCATCGCGATTACCCTCACCCGCCATTTGCACAATGGTCTGGTTGAAGCGTTAAAAAACATCACCGATGTCGTACATGATGTGCGTTCCAACCGCAATTTTTCCCGACGAGTTTCGGAAGAACGTATCGCAGAGTTTCACCGCTTCGCTCTCGACTTCAACAGTCTGCTAGATGAAATGGAAGAGTGGCAGCTTCGTTTACAGGCCAAAAATGCGCAGCTTCTACGTACCGCGCTACATGACCCATTAACCGGGCTGGCTAACCGCGCAGCGTTTCGTAGCGGCATCAACACGTTGATGAACAGTACTGATGCCCGAAAAACGTCGGCATTACTGTTTCTTGATGGCGATAATTTCAAATATATCAATGATACCTGGGGTCATGCGACGGGAGATCAGGTCTTAATTGAAGTGGCAAAACGATTAGCTGAATTTGGTGGGCTGCGACATCAGGCATACCGCATTGGCGGCGATGAATTCGCTATGGTCCTCTATGGCGTGCAGTCAGAATCTGAAGTGCAGCGGATTTGCACGGCACTGACACAAATTTTTAATCGACCATTCGATCTTAATAATGGCCATCAAACCACTATGACATTAAGCATTGGTTACGCGATGACCATTGAGCACGTCTCCGCCGAAAAATTACAAGAGCTGGCCGACCATAATATGTATCAGGCCAAACACCAGCGCGCTAAAAAGCTGGTGAAATAACAAGGAAATATCTACATGATAAAGCAACTGGTAGTTCCCCTGGTGTTCTCTTCACTGATACTGACTGGCTGCCAGTCACCACAAGGGAAGTTTACTCCAGAACAAGTCGCCGCTATGCAGTCTTATGGTTTTACTGAATCCGCTGGCGACTGGTCGCTGGGCTTATCTGATACCATTCTGTTTGCTAAAAATGACTACAAACTGCTCCCGGAAAGTCAGCAACAGATCCAGACCATGGCCGCAAAACTGACCTCCACGGGCTTAACCCATGCCCGTATGGATGGACATACCGACAATTACGGCGAAGACAGTTACAACGAAGCTTTATCGCTGAAGCGGGCAAATGTCGTCGCCGATGCGTGGGCAGAAGGTGGACAAATTCCTCGCAGCAATCTCACCACTCAGGGCTTAGGGAAAAAATACCCCATCGCCAGTAACAAGACCGCACAGGGTCGCGCCGAGAACCGCCGCGTCGCTGTGGTGATTAGTGCACCGTAAACGCAATTTCAATAAATAAAAAAAGGGCCAGCCAATTGGCCAGCCCTTCTTAACAGGATGTCGCTTAAGCGAAATCTTAGTTAAGACGCTCTTTGATACGAGCAGCCTTACCAGTACGCTCACGCAGGTAGTACAGTTTAGCTTTACGAACAGCACCACGACGTTTGACAGAAATGCTGTCAACTACCGGAGAGTGAGTCTGGAAGACACGCTCAACGCCTTCGCCGTTGGAAATTTTACGAACAGTGAATGCAGAGTGCAGACCGCGGTTACGAATAGCGATAACCACGCCCTCGAATGCCTGCAGACGTTTTTTGGAACCTTCAACAACCCATACTTTCACTTCCACGGTATCACCCGGACGGAAGGAAGGTACGTCCTGCTTCATCTGCTCTTGTTCAAGTTGCTTAATAATGTTGCTCATAATTTAATCTCTTATCCTGGGTAAACTGATATCTCGGGGGCTTACGCCATCCCATCATGTTTATGTTGCTGTTGTGCGTGTTCCGTTTTGAACTCCGCCAGCAACCTTGCTTGCTCTTCAGTCAGAGCCAGGTTTTCCAGAAGTTCAGGTCTTCTAAGCCAGGTACGGCCCAGCGACTGTTTCAAACGCCAGCGACGTATCTCGGCATGGTTGCCCGACAGTAACACTGACGGAACTTCCATCCCTTCTAACACCTCAGGCCGCGTATAGTGCGGGCAATCCAGCAATCCTTCAGCAAAGGAATCTTCCGTTGCTGAGGCTTCATGTCCCAGTACTCCCGGAATAAACCGGGAAACAGAGTCAATCAGCGTCATTGCTGGTAACTCACCACCACTGAGAACGTAATCGCCGATTGACCATTCTTCGTCAATTTCGGTTTGGATCACGCGCTCATCTATACCTTCGTAGCGACCGCACACCAGAATCAATTTTTGATTCGTTGCCAGTTCGCTGACGCCCGCTTGATCAAGCTTGCGTCCCTGTGGTGACAGATAAATCACCTTTGCGCCTTCACCCGCCGCGGCTTTTGCTGCATGAATGGCGTCCCGCAAAGGTTGCACCATCATTAACATCCCCGGTCCGCCACCGTAAGGACGATCGTCCACGGTACGGTGCCGGTCATGCGTGAAGTCGCGAGGACTCCAACTCTGGATGCTCAGCAGGCCATTTTTAACTGCCCGGCCAGTTACCCCGTAATCGGTAATTGCGCGGAACATTTCAGGAAACAGGCTAATTATGCCAATCCACATAGCGCCGTCTTTTACCGTTTATCCGGTGGTTTAAAAACCAGGATCCCAATCTACTTCGATTGAACGAGTAGTGAGATCGACTTTCTTGATAACCTGCCCATCGAGGAACGGTACGAGACGTTCCTTGATACCAAACGCATCTTTCAGGTTTGCCTTAATGACGAGAACGTCATTGGATCCGGTTTCCATCATGTCAATGACTTTACCGAGATCGTAGCCTTCAGTGGTTACTACCTGGCAGCCCATCAGGTCTTTCCAGTAGTAGTCGCCCTCTTCAAGCTGAGGCAGTTGCGATGAATCCACGACAATTTCACAATTCGTCAGAAGGTTCGCCGCATCACGATCGTCAACGCCTTTCAGCTTGATGATCATGTCCTGATTGTGGTGCTTCCAGCTTTCCAGCTGGACTTGCTGCCACTGACCCGCCTTCTGGATAAACCAGGGCTGATAGTCAAAAATGCTTTCGGCGTCTTCGGTGGAAGAAAACACTCTGAGCCACCCACGAATACCGTAAGACGAACCCATTTTTCCCAAAACGATGGGATCAACAGGTGCTTGCGCGGTGAGTTGTTTGCTCATCATGACCACCGTGACAGATTAAGCTGCTTTGTTTACTTCTTTGATCAGCGCAGCAACGCGATCAGAAATAGTTGCGCCCTGGCCAACCCAGTGAGCGATGCGATCCAGATCCAGGCGAGTGCCTTCTTCTTTTTCGCTAGCGATTGGGTTGAAGAAACCAACGCGCTCGATGAAGCGACCGTTGCGTGCATTACGGCTGTCAGCGACAACAACCTGGTAGAACGGACGCTTTTTAGCGCCGTGACGTGCTAAACGAATAGTTACCATAACATCCTCTTGTGTGAATAAAACAACCGGACCCCATCGAGGAACGGAGTCCGGTGTCATATTAAAAGCCCGAAAATTTTACTGATTTCTGGAGAAAATGCAATCAGCAGTTAATAACTCTGTCGCATAAGGTCATTTAGCGACCAGGAAATCCCGGTGGCATCATCCCTTTCATGCTTCTCATCATCTTCGCCATTCCGCCCTTCTTCATTTTCTTCATCATGCGCTGCATGTCGTCGAACTGCTTCAGAAGGCGGTTAACGTCCTGCACCTGCATACCGCAACCGGCAGCGATACGACGCTTACGCGAACCTTTGATGATTTCTGGCTTAGCGCGCTCTTTCATCGTCATCGAGTTGATGATGGCTTCCATACGCACCAGCACTTTATCGTCCATCTGCGACTTGACGTTATCCGGGATCTGCCCCATGCCCGGCAGCTTGCCCATTAGGCTGGCCATGCCGCCCATATTTTTCATCTGGCGCAGCTGCTCAAGGAAGTCGTTGAGATCGAAGCCGTCGCCTTTTTTCAGCTTGCTGGCTAATTTCTCTGCCTGCGCACGGTCAACTTTGCTTTCGATATCTTCGATCAGCGACAGAACATCGCCCATGCCGAGAATACGGGAAGCGATACGGTCCGGGTGGAACGGCTCCAGCGCCTCTGTTTTCTCGCCAACACCGAGGAACTTGATAGGCTTGCCAGTGATGTGACGAATAGAGAGCGCCGCACCGCCGCGGGCATCGCCGTCCACTTTGGTCAACACTACGCCGGTAAGCGGTAACGCTTCATTGAATGCTTTTGCCGTATTGGCAGCATCCTGACCGGTCATGGCGTCAACCACAAACAGGGTTTCAACCGGATTAATCGACGCATGGACTTGTTTGATCTCGTCCATCATCGCTTCGTCAACGTGCAGACGACCGGCGGTATCCACCAGCAGAACGTCGTAGAATTTCAGTTTGGCTTCTTTCAGCGCCGCGTTAACGATATCTACCGGTTTCTGACCAACATCAGAAGGGAAGAAATCAACGCCCACCTGCTCTGCCAACGTCTCAAGCTGTTTGATTGCCGCCGGACGATAAACGTCGGCAGAAACAACCAGCACTTTCTTCTTGTGCTTCTCGCGCAGGAACTTACCGAGTTTGCCCACGCTGGTTGTTTTACCGGCACCTTGCAGGCCCGCCATCAGCACGACCGCAGGCGGTTGCGCAGCCAGATTCAGGGTCTGGTTCTCTTCGCCCATCGCCGCAACCAGTTCGTTACGGACGATTTTGACGAACTCCTGCCCCGGCGTCAGGCTCTTATTAACTTCATGACCAACCGCTTTCTCTTTTACGCGATTGATAAACTCACGCACTACCGGCAGAGCGACGTCCGCCTCCAGCAGCGCCATGCGCACTTCGCGCAGCGTATCTTTTACGTTGTCTTCAGTGAGGCGTCCACGGCCACTGATATTGCGCAGCGTGCGCGACAAACGATCGGTTAAATTATCAAACATTGTCTCTCGCCTGGGGTGGAAACGGTTGGCCGCAATCGCGACACATCATCAGTATTTTGCCGCAGTATAACATGAAGGCGTCTTTGTTGTTATGCAACGGTTGGAGCAGCGTTCACCTGACGCTATACTGCTTCTCTTTCTTATTGCTCAAACTGTCGACATTACTATGCCCGTTTTTGCTCTGCTCGCGCTTGTCGCCTACTCCGTCAGTCTTGCGCTGATTGTTCCCGGTCTGCTGCAAAAAAACGGCGGCTGGCGGCGCATGGCTATTATTTCTGCGGTCATCGCGCTGGTCTGCCACGCAATCGCTCTGGAAGCCCGCATCCTGCCCGACGGTGATAGCGGACAAAACCTCAGCCTGCTGAATGTTGGTTCATTGGTCAGTTTGATGATCTGTACGGTAATGACCATTGTGGCTTCTCGCAATCGTGGCTGGTTGCTGCTACCCATTGTCTATGCCTTTGCGCTTATCAACCTGGCGCTGGCGACCTTCATGCCCAATGAATACATCACCCATCTGGAAGCCACGCCCGGGATGCTGGTGCACATTGGCTTATCGCTCTTTTCCTACGCCACGCTGATAATTGCCGCCCTGTACGCGTTGCAACTGGCATGGATTGATTACCAACTGAAGAACAAAAAGTTGGCATTCAGTCAGGAAATGCCGCCATTGATGAGTATCGAGCGTAAAATGTTCCATATTACGCAGATTGGCGTGGTGCTGTTAACGCTTACTCTTTGCACTGGCCTGTTCTACATGCACAACTTATTTAGCATGGAAAATATCGACAAGGCTGTGCTCTCTATCGTGGCGTGGTTTGTCTATATTGTGCTGCTGTGGGGACATTATCATGAAGGATGGCGTGGACGCCGCGTCGTCTGGTTTAACGTCGCGGGTGCAGTCATTCTGACACTGGCCTACTTCGGCAGCCGAATTGTTCAGCAGTTAATCAGCTAAACCCAGAAAAGGAGTTTCCCCTGGAACACATTTCTACTACTACGTTGATCATTATTCTGATCATCATGGTGGTCATTTCAGCCTATTTTTCCGGGTCCGAAACCGGAATGATGACACTCAACCGCTATCGTCTGCGGCATATGGCAAAACAGGGCAATCGCTCGGCCAAACGCGTCGAAAAATTGCTGCGTAAGCCAGACCGCCTGATAAGCCTGGTGTTAATCGGCAATAACCTGGTCAATATTCTTGCCTCCGCGCTCGGCACTATTGTTGGGATGCGTTTGTACGGCGATGCGGGCGTGGCAATTGCGACTGGTGTGCTGACTTTTGTCGTACTGGTTTTTGCTGAGGTATTGCCGAAAACCATTGCCGCGCTGTACCCGGAAAAAGTCGCTTATCCGAGTAGTTTTCTGTTAGCACCGCTGCAAATTTTGATGATGCCGCTGGTCTGGTTGCTGAACGCTATTACCCGCATGTTAATGCGCATGATGGGCATCAAAACCGATATCGTGGTTAGCGGCTCTTTGAGCAAAGAAGAGTTGCGCACCATCGTGCACGAATCGCGCTCACAAATTTCCCGTCGCAATCAGGATATGCTGCTTTCGGTACTCGATCTGGAAAAAATGACTGTCGATGACATCATGGTGCCGCGCAGTGAAATTATCGGTATTGATATCAATGATGACTGGAAATCGATTCTGCGCCAACTCTCCCACTCACCTCACGGGCGCATCGTGCTCTACCGTGATTCGCTGGACGACGCCATCAGTATGCTGCGTGTGCGTGAAGCCTGGCGGTTGATGTCGGAGAAAAAAGAGTTCACCAAAGAAACCATGCTACGCGCCGCGGACGAGATCTATTTTGTCCCGGAAGGCACGCCACTCAGCACGCAGCTGGTCAAGTTTCAGCGCAACAAAAAGAAAGTCGGCCTGGTCGTCAACGAGTATGGAGACATTCAGGGGCTGGTGACGGTTGAAGATATTCTGGAAGAGATAGTCGGTGATTTCACCACATCCATGTCGCCAACACTTGCCGAAGAAGTCACTCCGCAAAACGACGGTTCGGTGATTATCGATGGCACCGCCAACGTGCGAGAAATTAACAAAGCCTTTAACTGGCATCTACCGGAAGATGATGCTCGAACCGTTAATGGCGTCATTCTTGAAGCGCTGGAAGAGATCCCTGTCGCTGGCACCCGCGTACGTATTGGCGAGTACGATATCGATATTCTCGACGTTCAGGACAATATGATTAAGCAGGTAAAAGTTTTTCCTGTAAAACCGCTGCGCGAGAGTGTGGCGGAGTAACGAAAACGGCCCGGCATTCGCATGCTGGGCCGTGATTTATTACGAAAACAAAAATTAAGCTTTTGCTTTCGCTACAGTAACCATCGCTGCGCGAATCGTACGACCATTCAGCGTATAACCCTTCTGCATAATGCCCAGTACGTTACCTGGCGCAACGTCATCAGATTCCACCATTGCGATGGCCTGATGCACATTCGGGTCCAGCGGCACGTTAGTTTCGGCGATCACTTCAACGCCAAACTTACGCACAACATCCAGCATCGACTTCAGCGTCAGCTCAATGCCTTCAACCATCGCGGACATATCCGGGTTAGCTTTATCAGCCACTTCCAGCGCACGATCCAGGCTATCAATCACCGGCAGTAATTCGTTGATGAATTTCTCCAGCGCGAATTTGTGGGCTTTTTCGATATCCAGTTCAGTACGACGACGCAGGTTTTCCATTTCGGCTTTTACGCGCAAAATACCGTCACGTTCACGGGTCTGAGCTTCAGCCAGCTGAGCTTCGAGATTCGCAATTTTTTCATCGCGCGGATCCACCTGCTCAGCAGAAGCTTCTGGCTCAACTGCCTCAATCTCTTCGTGCTGATCCATGATAATTTCTTCCGGGGCTTGCCCCTCAGGCGTTTTCTGTTCTTTACTACTCATGAATTTCTCCGCGTTTTTTTCGCATTCATCTCGCTAACTTCGCTTATTATGGGGATCAGTTTCAGGGTTTCAAGGGAAGCACTCACATTGTCATCAATCTTCGCAACAAGGACCTCGGAAAAATGAATAATCATTTCAAGTGTATTGGCATTGTGGGACACCCACGGCACCCTACTGCACTGACAACACATGAAATGCTCTACCGCTGGCTGTGCACAAAAGGTTACGAGGTCATCGTTGAGCAACAAATCGCTCACGAACTGCAACTGAAGAATGTGAAAACTGGCACGCTCGCGGAGATTGGGCAACTGGCTGATCTCGCGGTAGTTGTTGGAGGCGACGGTAATATGCTGGGCGCGGCGCGCACACTCGCCCGTTACGATATTAAAGTTATTGGAATCAACCGTGGCAACCTGGGTTTCCTGACTGACCTTGACCCCGATAACGCCCAGCAACAATTAGCCGATGTGCTGGAAGGCCACTACATCAGCGAGAAACGTTTTTTGCTGGAAGCACAAGTCTGCCAGCAAGATTGCCAGAAACGCATCAGCACAGCGATTAACGAAGTGGTACTTCACCCAGGCAAAGTTGCGCATATGATTGAGTTCGAAGTATATATCGACGAGATCTTTGCGTTTTCTCAGCGTTCTGATGGTTTGATTATTTCGACACCTACAGGCTCCACTGCCTATTCCCTCTCGGCAGGGGGACCAATACTGACGCCTTCTCTGGATGCAATAACCCTGGTGCCAATGTTCCCGCATACGTTGTCAGCGCGGCCGCTGGTGATAAACAGCAGCAGCACTATCCGTCTGCGTTTTTCGCATCGCCGTAACGACCTGGAAATCAGCTGCGACAGTCAGATAGCACTGCCGATTCAGGAAGGTGAAGATGTCCTGATTCGTCGCTGTGATTATCATCTGAATCTGATTCATCCGAAAGATTACAGCTATTTCAATACATTAAGCACCAAGCTCGGCTGGTCAAAAAAATTATTCTAATTTTACGCCAGCCTCTTTACTGTATATAAAACCAGTCTATACTGTACGCAATAACAGTAATGGTTTTTCATACAGGAAAACGACTATGTTGGCACAACTGACCATCAGCAACTTTGCTATCGTTCGTGAGCTTGAGATTGATTTTCACAGCGGCATGACCGTAATAACCGGTGAAACCGGCGCGGGTAAATCTATTGCGATAGATGCCCTCGGCCTTTGTCTCGGTGGTCGCGCTGAAGCCGACATGGTGCGTACCGGCGCTGCTCGCGCTGACCTGTGCGCCCGTTTTTCACTGAAAGATACGCCAGCGGCTCTGCGCTGGCTGGAAGAAAACCAACTGGAAGATGGCCGTGAATGCCTGCTTCGTCGCGTAATCAGTAGCGATGGTCGCTCCCGTGGTTTCATCAACGGTACAGCTGTTCCTCTGTCACAACTGCGCGAACTGGGTCAGTTGCTGATTCAGATCCATGGTCAGCACGCTCATCAATTACTCACCAAATCCGAGCACCAAAAATTCCTGCTTGATGGCTATGCCAATGAAACCTCTCTGCTCCAGGAAATGACCGTACGTTATCAGTTGTGGCATCAAAGCTGCCGCGACCTCGCGCACCATCAACAACTAAGTCAGGAACGCGCCGCCCGTGCGGAACTGCTGCAATACCAATTAAAAGAACTTAACGAATTTAATCCGCAGCCCGGAGAGTTTGAGCAAATTGACGAAGAGTACAAACGTCTGGCGAACAGCGGTCAATTACTGACTACCAGCCAAAATGCATTGGCATTAATGGCCGACGGTGAAGACGCAAACCTGCAAAGTCAGCTTTACACGGCTAAACAGCTGGTGAGCGAATTGATTGGCATGGACAGCAAACTGTCCGGCGTACTTGATATGCTGGAAGAAGCTTCCATCCAGATTGCTGAAGCCAGCGACGAACTGCGCCACTACTGCGATCGTCTGGATCTCGACCCCAACCGACTGTTTGAACTTGAACAGCGCATCTCAAAACAGATTTCACTGGCACGTAAACATCACGTCAGCCCTGAGGCATTGCCACAGTATTACCAGTCGCTACTGGAAGAACAGCAGCAACTGGACGATCAGGCCGACTCACAAGAAACGCTCGCGCTGGCGGTAACGAAACATCATCAGCAAGCACTGGAAACGGCACGCGCGTTACACCAGCAACGCCAGCATTATGCAAATGAGTTGGCACAGCTGATCACCGATAGTATGCATGCACTCTCTATGCCGCATGGGCAGTTTACGATTGATGTTAAATTTGATGAGCATCACCTGGGCATTGACGGTGCCGATCGTATTGAGTTTCGGGTAACCACCAACCCAGGTCAGCCAATGCAGCCTATTGCAAAAGTCGCATCCGGTGGTGAATTGTCCCGCATCGCATTGGCAATCCAGGTCATTACCGCGCGTAAAATGGAAACCCCGGCACTGATTTTTGATGAAGTGGATGTAGGGATTAGCGGCCCGACAGCGGCAGTCGTCGGCAAACTGCTACGTCAGCTTGGCGAATCAACCCAAGTGATGTGCGTTACCCATTTGCCGCAAGTCGCAGGATGCGGTCATCAACACTATTTTGTCAGCAAAGAAACCGATGGCGCGATGACCGAAACTCATATGGAGTCGCTGGACAAAAAAGCGCGGTTACAGGAGCTGGCGCGCCTGCTTGGTGGCAGTGAAGTCACACGTAACACACTGGCGAATGCGAAAGAACTGCTTGCGGCGTAAACTTTTTTCCTGCTTCACGGTCAGAGTAAACAGCAAAACGCCGTAAGACCGGAAAGCAAAAGGTTTTAAAGTGATGAAAGGTCTATTATCATCGGCATATTACAGATGAGCCACGTACTGCTCGGGCCCGAAAAGGAATCAAATCACTATGCGCTGTAAAACGCTGACTGCTGCAGCAGCAGTACTATTGATGTTGACCGCAGGCTGTTCCACTCTGGAGCGAGTGGTTTACCGTCCTGACATCAACCAGGGGAACTATCTGACCGCTAACGACGTATCCAAAATACGTGTTGGCATGACGCAACAACAAGTTGCGTACGCATTGGGTACACCGCTGATGTCCGATCCATTTGGTACGAATACCTGGTTCTATGTGTTCCGTCAGCAACCAGGTCATGAAGGTGTAACGCAGCAAACGCTGACGCTGACCTTTAACAGCAGCGGTGTGTTGACCAATATTGATAACAAACCTGCGCTGACTGGCAACGAATAAAATTTGCCGTTTATAGCGATTAAAAAAGGTGCTCAGTGAGCACCTTTTTTCTGGCTGTTATTTATTCGCCGATTTTTCTGCTCGTTGCCTGCGAAGCTCTTTCGGATCGGCAATCAGCGGGCGATAAATCTCCACCCGATCACCGTCGTGCACGGTATCGCTCAGTTTCGTCGGACGACTGTAAATACCGACTTTATTTTTAGTTAAATCGATATCAGTTCGCAGTTCCAGCAAACCACTTGCACGAATCGCCTCTTCAACCGTCGCGCCCTCCTGCAATCTTACCCGTTGCAGGTATTGTTTCTCGGGTAATGCGTAAGCCACCTCAACGGCAATTTTACCTGGCACTGTAGACCTCTTTTGCACGAACAGTAAAAGCCTGCACCATATTAGCTGCCAGCTCTTTAAACACGCGACCAAAGGCGAGTTCAATCAACTTATTGGTAAACTCAAAGTCGAGATGAAACTCAATACGGCACGCGTCCTGGCTCAACGGCGTAAACTTCCAGCCGCCGATCAATTTCTTAAACGGTCCATCAACCAGACTCATGAGGATACTTTGGTTACTGGTCAACTGGTTGCGGGTTGTAAACGTTTTGCTGATCCCAGCCTTAGACACATCTACCGCAGCGGTCATCTGCCCAGGAGTGGACTCCAGAATCCGGCTTCCAGTACACCCTGGTAAAAACTGAGGATAAGACTGAACGTCATTCACTAACTGATACATTTGCTCCGCGCTGTAGGGTACCAGTGCGGTCCGGCTAATCTGAGGCATAACAATTTCCATCAACAAAAATCCAACAAATAATATCATTTATCCTGCAGTAAAAAAAACGCTATCCCGGCGCTGGGTAACATCCGGTTCATGCTAAGATAGAGCCTTGTCCCCCGCAGGATTGATATGGGGTATTTTCGATTTCAGATTACCGATGATTCACGACGCTTATGACGAAGAAAAAAGCACATAAACCTGGTTCAGCGACCATCGCGCTTAACAAGCGCGCCCGTCACGAATACTTTATTGAAGAAGAGTTCGAAGCGGGACTTGCCCTGCAGGGCTGGGAAGTTAAATCCCTGCGCGCAGGAAAAGCCAATATTAGCGACAGCTATGTCCTTCTGCGCGACGGAGAAGCGTTCCTGTTTGGAGCAAACATCACGCCGATGGCAGTGGCTTCCACGCACGTGGTGTGCGACCCTACTCGCACCCGCAAACTGCTTCTCAACCAGCGCGAACTTGACTCTCTCTATGGCCGAGTGAACCGTGAAGGTTATACCGTAGTGGCGCTCTCCCTGTACTGGAAAAATGCCTGGTGCAAAGTAAAAATCGGCGTCGCGAAAGGTAAGAAACAACACGATAAACGTTCTGATATCAAAGAACGCGAATGGCAGGTTGATAAAGCACGTATCATGAAAAACGCGCACCGTTAAACCTATCTAAGCGATACTAATCAAATCTTCACCGCGCCTCCCTATTCGGTGGCGCGAATGAACATCTTGTCGACTGTCAAATCTGACACAGATGCAGCCATCCCATTGCTTAATCGAAGAAAAA
Source organism: Escherichia sp. E14S1 (assembly GCF_004211995.1). Lineage (NCBI taxonomy): Bacteria > Pseudomonadati > Pseudomonadota > Gammaproteobacteria > Enterobacterales > Enterobacteriaceae > Escherichia > Escherichia sp. E14S1. Next base: position 41,355 of record NZ_RHJQ01000011.1, on the reverse strand, counting down.
TCATACTATGCAGGCGCTAATTCCAGGATGATAACGCCTTTGGGGCTAGTCATGGCGCTCAAAAATCTGGTATACTTAACGTTACACATTGGGGCTGATTCTGGATTCGACGGGATTTGCGAAACCCAAGGTGCATGCCGAGGGGCGGTTGGCCTCGTAAAAAGCCGCAAAAAATAGTCGCAAACGACGAAAACTACGCTTTAGCAGCTTAATAACCTGCTTAGAGCCCTCTCTCCCTAGCCTCCGCTCTTAGGACGGGGATCAAGAGAGGTCAAACCCAAAAGAGATCGCGTGGAAGCCCTGCCTGGGGTTGAAGCGTTAAAACTTAATCAGGCTAGTTTGTTAGTGGCGTGTCCGTCCGCAGCTGGCAAGCGAATGTAAAGACTGACTAAGCATGTAGTACCGAGGATGTAGGAATTTCGGACGCGGGTTCAACTCCCGCCAGCTCCACCAAATAAATCAAGGGGTTACGTGAAAACGCAGCCCCTTTTTACTTGGGTAGTGGCAGCAAAATGGCGACGGATTTAACGCTCCCGTATTGCTGTTTCTGCTTTACACTCACAGTCTTCTCTCTCCTTTTTCAATAGAGCGAAAACCATCGCTAATAGAACAAATGTCTGGCTGTATTCTCTGTTTAGCCCGGGAAGAATCGCAGAAAGGTGAGGTCACATATTCAACCTCAAATGCTTGCCCCCCGAACATTACATTGAAATGGGTTAACCATTCCTGTCGGGCTCCTGCGTCTCCAGTAATAGCTGCCAGAGCTGATTGACGATGCCTCAAACAGTCTGACCTTCACTCTTCGTCGTCTGTTCTCTTCATTGCAGACAGATACACTGGCGTTGAATGAACGTGTCGCCAGCCTGGATAGTGAAATTACAGCACTATAGTAGTCACAATAGACCATTTACTGTCATTTATTAACGCTCCGTGGTGTAGGAGCTCTGATTACTGCAGCGCTTATCAGTGAAGTTTATGCCACTCAATTCTCAAGTGGGCGATAATTATCGGTATGGTATGGCTGGTTCCCCGGCAGCACAGCTCGGGCGGAAAGCAGCCGCTATCTTCTGTGACGAAAAATGGCAACCGGAGTCTGAGAACGTTCATTATTTATAGTGCCCGGCAGTAATGCGATGCGCAAAAAAACATGATGGCAATCCGGGTCGATGGTTGCAAAAACTTGAATCCCCTCGTGGTTTTCTGTAAGCAACTGTTTCTCTGGCAGATAAACTGCCCCAAACGATCTGGCGCGTACTGACTCAGTTAATTTTAATATGAATTTTTGTTTCCATAATAATAATCCTGTACCGTTGCGTATTCACGCGCTGAGAGAAAAAGGTCCGAAACGATGAGGCGATGCTGTATTTGCATCAGCATCGTTATCAGAAATAAGAACTATTGGGATAGGTTCTTATTGAGGAGGGCACTTACATCTAACGATGTGGGAGTTAATATACAATTTTTCGAAATGTCATATATAAATTTAATGTCCCCCCAAAAAACACACCATCAATGATCCCAGTTAACAAACCAAAAACAAGATTAAAATTAAGTACGTTTTTCAAATCCGGTTCAACATTGAGAAAAAAAATCAACGTGAATTTTGTCGCAAAAGCAATAATAATAAATATCAGCGTCAACGGTGTACCAGGCCGGATAATTAAATTCGTTCCCTCTTTGATTTTTAAACGCGGAGTAGTACGCCAGAGCAGCCAGCCAACGCTACCGCCGATGATCAGCCCTGCCAACATTGAGATCCCCCCCCAACGCGGGAATGCCAGCTCGTTAATCACACCGCTCCCCCCCCAAAAAAGAAAGATTAGCGGCAACAAGAAAAGACGTTTAACTTCCATTTCCCGGTCATTCAATGCGTTTATCCCTCTCACAATGAGAAAAATAAGCAGAATCCAGACCCATAAAGGAGTTCCGGTCAAAATGTTCAATAATGACATATTATTCACCATGGTGTTTGACGCGATAAAAGTATCGCATGATGTTAGGAAGAAATTTAGAAAAAAGGATACCAACACAGACCAGACCAATGGTGACTAACCGAAGCTCGGGAGTCCATGCAAAAAACGCATTTAGCAGCCCATTGGCAAAAAATATGATTACCCAAATCCATGTAATATATTTATTGATAAGATAAAACATGATATGATTTCGTTTTTCCTCAGAAATACCGGTACTGGAATAAAAAATGGTAAAGGGTTTCTTTACCAATAGACTAATCAATGAAACGAGAGTGAGTGACAGATAGCAAAAACTTGTAGGGTAGTTTAGCAAAAGCGTAGACCATCTTGCAAAATAATTAAAAAACAGAATGATAACCGTCAGAATATTTGTTATCATAACTGGTTCTCTTTGTAGGACAATTTTAATATTTACAACAATAATGAACAATAAAATAACAGTTAAGATGAGAGATCGTTCGACGAGAGTTAAAACGTTTTCATTGACGACCCAAGAATAAATACTCCACGGAATGAAGGAAATTATAATGTTGAACATAGTGCATCACCATTTTTATATTTGATAGAAAACTTACCGCAGGCGCATCGTTTTTTAAGTTTCGTATGAATATAAAAGACACCTTCAGGTTCACAATCTATATCCTGCTTAATGGTCAGGTGATAAGTATTTCCCGGATAAATAGCTTCAATGAACTTCACTTTTTCCAGCTCAACAGACGCAATATTTTCCGCCGTACCCTGTGCGACCAAAGTGAGAACCATATCAATCAATAGCGAACCAGGACATACGGCGCGGGAGGGGAAATGTTCCTCAAAAAGCGGGTGATGCACATTAAAGGAAAAAGTGCAGAAGCCTCCGGTTAAAGGAGAAACCTGACATAAATCGCTAATTAAGGAGAGAACGGCTTTCTCAGACGTCGAGTCAGGTAAGCAGACCTTACTGACAATGATGATTGCTTGTGCAATAACTACGCTGCTATTGTCGCGTGGGCTGGCCGTACAGTGAATGCGGTAAGCGTCATTAATAAGCTCAATATGTCCTTCCACGCGTAACTGATCGCTATCAAAATAAGCGGCAGAGAGAAACTGTTCAACCATAACAGGCAGATAACGATACGTGGGATCCGTGCTTTTAGCCACCTCGGTGGCAAATCGAACTGAAAACTGATGTAAGGCTTCGAGTAACAAACCAGGTTTCAGATAGTTATGAGCTAAATCCCAGTGGGAAATATCGATTTGCCCGCATGCACGCATCGGTTCCGTTAAGGCGAGCCCCTGGAATATGCCCAAGAAATTTGGCCCGGGGCGATAACTTATAGCCATGATAGGGGGGCCTTTTTATATTTTTCTCTTAAATCCTCGGATGACAACCCAAAGGAGTGAGAGCTAAACCGCGATTGATAGTGCGCGAGAAGTATTGGCATCCGACAGACGAAAAAAGCCAGCAGTCCCAACTCAGGAGCAACCCGATGTTTGCTCATGACGCTTGCAATTAGAAAATCGACATTGGGTTGCAGCCCGGAGTTGTCCGAAATGGATTGGGCAAGCAAACTGAAGGGTCGCATCGACTCCTGAAAGCGTGAAAAAAAGAAATCGACCCGGACATCATGCCGCATGATCGGATGACCAAACCCCGGCCAAGGTTTGTCCTTGCAATAGTGTGTTACCGCGACCTCATTATTCCCTGCTTCAACCTCATTGAGTACGGAGGAAAGCCGCATGATAGCATACTTGCAGGCTCCCATATGTGCGGGTCCAGTGGCGCAAAACCCACCTATTAATGCAGAAATGACGTCACTCTTGGTACTAGCAATAAACCTTACCGTGGTGGTTGTGGGTGTCACAGTACCAAAGCCGCCCAGCAGCAGAGACATGAAGCGGCATAGCGCATCGTTATCCCGGTCGGAAGACGCTTCCTTTCCGGTTAACGATAACCAAAAAACGCGCTCAAAGGTTTTGCAATTTTCGATCGTCGGCAAATCGGAAAATGGTTGGAAGGAACGCGCCAGCGAAATAATCCACGGCATCAGCAAGATGATTTTCATACAGTCGCCGTCGCTTATGGGAGCCATCACCTTACACTGAGCTGACGACACCTCAACTTGCGACATTAACATCATAAATCGCTGCATTACGCTCAGAGATGGCAAAGTGTTGATCAACTGATGCATCGCCTGAATTTTAGCTGCAAGATCCACTTTTTTCAGTTCGCAGTTGGCGTTCTGAATAAATCGATCTATCTGTTCTTCATTAAAGAGCTTGCCTGTCAGTGCAAACCATGCGTTTTGCAAATAACGGTTTTCGTCGGCAATCTCGATCAAATTACATCCACGAATAAACAATACATTACTATCTAAATCATAATTATCAATAACATCATCTGACATGATTTACTCCTGTTGTTCCGGCGGCAGGCGGTAAAGCCTGATGTTGACATTATTAAGCGAGATTTTAGCGATAAGCTGCTCACGCATTTCATCGGTATTCAGATAACCCGGCTCATAAAGAAAGTTAGGCTCACGCTCTATCACATCAACGGTTTTCGTGATCGTTCTTTTAATGGCAGTGTAGATGTTTTTCTTATTCATAATGGACGAAGACAAAATGATCACATCCATATCTTTATAATCAAACATATCTCCCGGCTGGCATAAAAAGCGGACACGTTCAGCATTTACACGTTTCGGAATACGCCAGCAATCGAAAACATTCTGTGCCTGCGTTACTACATCTGGAATAATATCCAGTGCAGTTATTTGAAATGCTGTATATTTTGCCCACATCAACACGCTGGTGGGCATCGGCCCACAACCGACATGACAAACATTTCCCGCATTAATCCGGATAAGGTCCTTTTCAGCATTATAGAGTTTGCGGTAAAAATCGATGAACTTATTTCTGTTATTACTGATTCCCTCAAGTTCAGATTGCGGGATAGCTAATCGTCTGGACATCATCAATGACATCTTCCCTTCATACTTCATTTCATAATCGAGTGCTTTATGATCGAGTTCCGCAAGAAGATCTTTGTGGGTATCAATGAAGGTATTAAAAGCAGCGACATTCTCCCGGCGCGCAGCAGAAAACTGCGTGCTGATATGCTGTAGCCTGTCATAAAAGTCCATAGAAAAGAGCGAATGCTCATCTATCTCATGCGAATTCACCGACACAATTTCATCAAGCAGATTATCAAGTTGCATTAACAAGCCTCCCTTGCGTCACAAACCAGCAGGCATTTACCTCTGGATGAGAAAAGCAAATCGTTATACTCAACGACGGCGAGATTAATACGTCCGCGATTTTTCATATAGGCTTCATATATATCCGGGAAATGACAAATTTCGGCCTCCATTTCGGACAAATCAAGGTCATGAGGTACTTCGCAGCAGATGTTAATATCCATAATCTCTTGCCTATCTGCTGATAAATGCAATACAATTTGAACAATCGCGTCAGGTAATCGTCGCTTAATCATTTTGAATATTTTTTCATGGCTGATCAGATTCCCCATGAAATTAAAATCAATGGCATTACGTTTAATATCCTGAAAATAGATGTCATTATTTTCAACGGATAGTTTGCCCATATCGCCTACGGGATATCTGATAAGTTTGCGCGAGGCATTCGGATCCAGCGATGTCACCAGTAGTCCTTTCTTATCTTCATATTCAAAGAAGAAATCATCACTGAAGAGCAGATACTGACTATGTTGACCCTCGACAGACATACCGATGAAACCGCACTCCGACAAGCCGTACAAACCGATTATCCGCAGCTCGTCGCCCAGTACCTCGCGCAGATAATTTTCATGCGCGACCAGCATCGGTTCACCAGTAAAGACCACTTTTTTAATTTCCAGCGAAACCCCAAGGCTGCTCATGGTTTCCACGAACTGAACAATGGTCGCAGGCACGCCAAACAGCGCCGAGAGCCGAATTTCAGCCAGAAAATCGAAATGACTCTTCAGCAACAATGCAATATCGCCAACCGGCACTACATGTGCGTGGCAATGTTTGAGAATTTCACACGCTGAGTAGTGTAAGGATGAAAACAGGTTAATCGTAAACAGGTTGCCAACGACGTCCCCCGGGGAAAAAACCTGCCGCGCGCGCAGGTTATAAATTAAGTTGTGCTCTGACGAGCTAACCGTATCCTTACTGGATTTTAAACAGACGCTGACCATTTTCATGGCCCCAGTCGTACCGCTTGTGGCGCCAAGCAGCATCGGCTGTTCAGTCACAGGATCCCGTTGAGTCAAAAAACTACTGTCGCCAGTGGTCGAATAAACGTGTGTACATATCCTGACTGAATCACGGAATGCAATATAATCGAATGCCTGGCATCCGGTTATTGCCATTATCCGTGGTTGTATTTTTGCATACATCTCAGCACAGCAATAATCCATGATGAATTAGACCTTTTTAATGAAAATTTCACAGCCCAGAGCAGCAAGACCTTCTCCGCGCGTCACTGTCCAGCTTATCCCGTCAAGATCGCAGCAATGTAAGAGATCGCTGATACCCGCTAATGTAAATTTTTCTTCCGTGGACATATCCATCACACCACATTCACTGCGCGATTGATTAAAAACACCCAGAGCTGTTTCTTCTGCATCAGCCAGAGGTTCATGGATAATAATGCGACCGCCATTATCCAGAACACGGCACAACTCCTGTAATCCTTTTTCAGGTTCAGCCCAGTGATGAATTACGGAACGGGCATAGATCATTGAAAAGGAATTATCGGGAAACGGTAAATTGCTGACGCTGGCCTCACCAATGTTGAATACATGCTGACATGTCAACTCGGCACATTTTTTAACGCAAAACTGAACCATACGGGGATCAATATCAACCCCATAAAAGGAATAGTCCGTTAGTTTTTGAGAGTTGTACAGATTAAAAAGCATGTGGCCAGTTCCCATGCCAATATCGAGAATTTTTTTCTTTGCAGAAGGAATACTGGATGCTTCTTCCAGTATTCTTTCCATCAAATACGTATTCCACGGTAACGTACCTTCAGTGGCATACGTTTCATAGTGTTCAGGGCTGATATCTACCAGTAAATCATTCATACACATTTTCCTCTCAATGAATTTAATTTATGGTTATTTTCGTTGGGCAATCAGAAATTAACCAGAAATATAGGCATTTACGTTTTCATATAATAGATCGTCTAAAGCAATTGATTTCAAACATGCATCTAGCAAAACAACGGTTATGACAGATTGACAAAGGTAATAGCAGTTACAAATAAATTCCCTTCCCTTAAACGTAGTTTTATTCCCGACATAACGAAAAACACATCGCGCCCTGTTAAGCTCAACTAACAAATAATCATTGATATCAAAAGTACATGCTGAGATGGCGCATAATGCTTTATACAAACTCTCCATGCAACTAAATATCATGGTGCATACGCGACTGTCCTGAACCTGTTCTGCCGGAAGCCCAGTGAATTTTTCGCAGTAATCAAGCATAAATGGCCTCGGTGCTTTTTCCTTCTCGATAAATTCAATATCAACCCCGATAGACAAAATCCGTGGATCGTTATTAATCATCATAATGCTTTCACTCCGTCCATGGCTTACTGAACTGTGTGCCATATTTACGCCCGGAAAAAATATTTTAAAGATATCGACAAAAAGCACCTTCGCCATTTCACGGTGCAATATCATTCTCGATGTCCGTTTCGTTGATACAGGTAAATAACGATGAAACCTGTCGATATTTAAAAAAGAGGTATAAAAAGAATGACTCACAATGCATAGATAATTGTTTGCTTGACGATTAACATACACTCTGTTCATGCCATGGCTCTTATTCTAAACGGCACATTTTATTTTCCCTGTTTTAGTCGTGGCAATTTCTCTGATATTTACCTTGAATGAATACTGATACCATTTATCCGTCAATATTTTAGTAATAATTTTGATCTGCGTACTGTTTGCCGACATATCAAGGTTGAGATAAATATCACCGTTCTGCGCTTTTGAAAAGTAATGCCTTAAACATCCAGCATACTTAACAATATCATTTGAAACCAGTTGAACGGGAATAAACTTACCATTGTGTTTGAACTCATTAACGGCTCTGGCTATCCAGTAATAACATTCAGATCCATCTTTAACAAACAGATCGCCGGAATCAAACCATTCATCACGTGGCTTTAATTGTAGGGAACTATCAACATAACCATCACACGCGAACGGTGTTTTATAAAACATACGGCACACTGAGTCAGAAGCATCTGGATCAACGGGGCGTAAATCAATTTTTATGTCGCTCGTCATGACTTTACCCGGTGCAACAACGCCATATTTGCTGGTTCTTTCAATATCGCGTAGCGAACGGATCCTGTTATGAAATAAGCGAGGCCCGGATTCGGTCTGGCCGAAGTTATTCCATAGCGTAGTGCATGATGAGAGGATACTTGACGCCTGTACAGTAAGCAGACGGTCGGATGCATTCAGGATATTATTCACGTGAATTCGACTTTTGGTAAAAATGTCGCTCACTGGCAACATCCAGTCACCAATTAAAGGCAAGTTGGTAATACTATAGTGCGAAACAAGTTCACCAATATTGCTTATTTGAAATTTTTCGAACACCAGCTTGCTTTCCGATAGAAAGGCACACAGCATGGTCGAAAGACCATACATATACTGCACGGGGAAATAACACAATGAGCGTTCTTCATTGCTGAGCTTGAGATACTGACTCACCGCGCAGGCGTTTTCAATCAGCATATTTTCATGATATTGGATCAACTTGGGTGTACTGGTTGTTCCGGAGGTACAAAAATAGAAATGCGCACATGGGTATACAGTAAAATCATCCAGATTGTCGTTCGCAGGAGAAAGACAGCGATCAAATGCGATATTAATCCGATGGTTAATAGTACTGATATCCCTGACTTCGTGGCTCATTACAAAAGCCGCAATACAATCCGCATCAACCAGCATATCAATAGTGGACAAATCATGAACATTGACGATCCATGCTTTCAACTTCAGCACAGACGCAACAAAATAGCTGATCATGCCTTCAAAATTATTTCTAATCACAAAGACAAACAGCTTATTTTGTTCCCCTGGCAGACGGTCGTGAAAATATCTGACCACGTTACCTGCACAGCCTTTTGTCAACGTAGTGATATCCTCTGACGAATAATGACTGTCATGACAAATCAATTGCCAGTTTCTTTCTAATAATGAATTCATTGTTAGCATGATGCGTACCTTACAGATATTTTGGATTCCCTAAGACCAGACTGCCTGCGCCCCCTCCCATACCAAATGAGTTTTTCAGTGCGTATTTAAGCGGCCGGTGCTGATGCTCCCTCACAAGCGCAATACCATTGGGTAATTGAGGATCGGGTTCATCGCAATTCAAAATTCTGGGTAAAACATCGTTCTGGAAGGAAACTAGTACTCCCATAATTTCCATCGCTCCGGCAGCTGCAATCAGATGCCCGTGCCAGGATTTAGTCGCCACAATCGCTGGGTTATGCGCACCAAAAACCTTCCTGATTGCGCTGGCTTCGTGCTGATCATTTTGTAACGTTGATGTCCCATGCGTATTCACAAAGTCGATAGCATTACGGTCAATGCCCGCATGTTCGATGGCCCGTTCCATCGACAATTGCATTTCGAGATCTTCCCTATGCGGCACCACAATATGCTGTGCACAAAGTGCGCCGCCATAACCCAATAAATAGGCCAGCGGCTCGCCCTGACGCGCCAGTATGCTGGATAATTTTTCAATGACGAACAGAGCAGCGCCTTCTGCTAAAACAAATCCACTGCGGTGCCGATCAAAGGGTCGCGAACGCTGGGTGCCGCTGTAGTTTTGATCGGTCGAGATCACTCCCATTTCTTCTAATCGCGCAAGATTCAGTGGCGTGACTTTGGCGGAAACGCCGCCGCAAATCGCAGCTTTAATTTCGCCGCTGCGGATAGCTCGCATCGCCATGCCGATACTTTGTGTTGACGCAGAACAAAGACCTAAATGCGCAAAGCTTAGGCCCGCAAAGGGGATGATTTCATGTATCGTTTTCAGAACTGCGGTTGTATCGAGATCGAGAAAATCACCAATTTTAAAATGTTCCAACGCTGCATCGACCAGGCATTGCTTATCCGCGTCGACGGGAACCTTTTTCGAGAAACCGATGCACTGTTCAATGTCGATTGCTGGTTCATCGATTCCCACAATGCAGCCAATATCTTCTACTGAATAATATTCCTGCAAATGCAGCCGTTCGTATAACCTCTTTGCTGCTAAACTCGCGTAAAAAAGCTCGCCGTTTCTAAAGGGGCTTTTTTTAGGCCAGCGTAGAGATTCATTACCTTCGACAGGAATACCTGCTTCATGAGTCTGAAAATACTGATGATCAAATTTTTTGATCTCTCGTATGCCACTTTTCTCATCCATAAAGCTGGCATGAATTTCATACAGATTGCTGCCTAATGGCGTGACGGCACCATATGCACTTATGCATAACGTATCTGCATCGAAATGTGTATTCATTATGATCCTTTCCTCAGTGTTTAATTAACAAAATGCTCCCGATACCATAATTGATACCGGCACCATTCAGCATGACCCGGGTCCCTGAAGGAATAGCAGGATCATTAAGGCAGCATAAAATATCCAGTATATTATTGAGTTTTCCAGTATATCCGGTTTTAGCTTTATAATTAATAATCGGTGTCTGTGGAAAAAATTTCTCCAGTGCCGAATATTCTGCTATTTGTTGTGCACGAATACCATTGTTATAACTAACAATAACATCGGGTTCTCCCTGTTGCGCTCGTTGTTTGCTCAACAGGCTTTCCCAGTCCTCTTGCTCATATCGGACTTTAGGGCAATAGCTAATAGTCACAGATGTTAATTCAGCCAGCGCATTGCGACTGTTATTGTCTAAAGACATCACCGCCGCGCCCCAACTGGGGATAATACCGGAAACATCTTTATCATTTTGCCGAATTTCACCAAACTTTTTAAACACAGCCAGACTATCAAAAGTCAGCATATTTGCTGAGCTAATAACCATCGCCCCAGCTTTTGCAACTGAGTTAGCAATGTCTGCATGGGCCAGTTTCAATGCAGCCAGACCACTTAACGATGCGGCACGTAATGGCGTACCTTCCTCATGATCTAATAAAAACTTTGAGGTGTGATACAGCACATTCGTTGGCAGCAATCGCAACATATCCAGAGGGTTATTCATCTCTTTATACTGCTGGATATGCTTCCAGACTGAACCATCATCGTTATATTTTCGGCAAATTTCAAAAAGCGAGCTAAAACTGTGCTCCTCGCTATCACATGCTGTATATAGAAAGGCTTTTGCATGCTCTTCCAGACAATCTTTGCTTTTAAAATCAATCAGCGCATTGATAGCCATTTTTGACATATGATTCAGTACGGAGTAGTCCTCTCTGTTGACCAATTTCTTTTCCACAACAGACGGTGTCGGAAAGTGATAGTAGTCCATGTCACGAGGATTAACGTCACTCTCTGTGACGAGTAACTGTCTCAGCGCAGCACTATTTTGGGCGAATTGCTGGTGCACACCATAGTTTTTTATATAGACCTTTTCCATCATGCAACCTGTGCTTTGACAGCGGATATTTGCCGGTTGATATAGCTCAGCGTGAAATAGGAGTAAAGTTCTTTGAACTGAATTGTTTTATCAACAGATTCAGAGCCTTTTAACCCCAACAGGTTATTGATTTCAGTAAGACCTTTACTGGTCCACTCCTTGGTATCAAATGAATAGAATTCTTCTACTGTGGCCCATTTGTTTACTGGCCAAAGGCTTTCAGGACTAACGTTAAGTTTAAAGTGTTTTTTTAACTCGAAGGCAAAATCGATATAATCAATTGAGGTCATTCCGTAATCAGAGAATAACGACTTATGCGGATCAAGCTCTTCTGACTCGTCAAGGTACATGATATCTTTAAAAATCTGATTAATTATTGAAATATACATTAGATTATCCCCTCACCATTTCCGATCGTTAATGAAACGCCTGTAGTAATAATTGTGCCATTAATAAATGAGCTGATGGTATTCGCAACATCTTGGGTAGCCAGCATTTTTCTCATTGGAATCGTTTTTTCTATACTAGCAATACTTCGCCCCTCTTTCGCGCAGTAGTCCTGGAGCATTTTTGTTTTGATATAACCAGGTCTTAAGCATAACGTTCTGATATTGAATCGGGCCATTTCCAGTGCGACGCTGGAGAGATATCTTTCCATTGCTGCTTTCGTAGAACCATACAGTGAGTTACCCACACTGATTTTTTTTGCAGCTACCGAACTGATAAACACGAGTTTGGTTTCATTTTCTTTATACTGCTTCATCGTTTTGACTATCGTATTAAAAATCAGCACGGCTGACAGATAGTTAAGGCGAGTGGTAGTACTAATCTTTTCGGGTTCCAACTCATCGCACAGACATGCCGGATTATTACCAGCGCAGTAGATAGCTACGTCAATTTTTATATTTTCTAAGGTAGTACAAAATTGCACTACATCCTGCTCGGAGGTCAAATCCAGGCGAAGTGGCAAGACTGCACCTTGATATCGATGCTTCATATCACTGACCACTGCTTCATTACTGAACCATGTGAAAATAACGAGATAACCATCATTTATTAATGAGTCAATGACATTCCGCCCTATCTCAGCAGTGCCTGCAACTACCAGCGCCAGAGGTTTTTTATTATCTATAGAATTATTTATAATATCATTAAAAATAGGGTTCATGATACTTCTCCTTGCTTATATCAAAGCGTAACGTAACCACAAGTTTTATATTATACAAAAAGTAAACCATCCAGTCTCAATGCAAACCTAAGCCTCGTAGATGATATATAAAAAATCAATGCCTGATTGCTTTCAAAAATAGCACCTAATTGTACAAAAGCAATCACTTTTACTTTAAGATATTTACCAAAAACCAAATAACAAAAATAAACAAAGCCACAGAATTTAATATCAGAATAATACTTAGATATTAAACACTCTGTAATTTCAGAAATAGTCATTCGCAGGTATTTTTACGCAAGCAACCTTGCTAATACATGCCATAATATTTATTTAGTATAGTCTTTTCTTCAATGGAAATTTTTATCTCATACAGTATTTCTCTGGTTTATAATTGATTTTGATTAAACGCATTTTGCAGTGAACGCGATCTCTATTCGTTCATTATTGATTTAGATGTTATAGAGAAATTTGTTCTGCATTGCCCGGCTGACCTGTAACACATGCCCATCAATGACTAATTGCATTTTACCAGTACAGTTTCGTTTTATTTTTTCAATTGCGTTAACATTAACAACAACAGAACGATGAATCTGCCAGAATTCGTCAGGATCAAGCTGAAGCAATAGTTCCCGCAGTGAACCACGTAGCAGGAAAATGTCTGACTGTGTTTTACCTTTCTTATACAGCGATATGTATTTATCTTCCGCCTTAAAAAACTGGATATCTGAACAATGGATTAACTCAATATTTTCCCCTTTTTGCACGCGGACCCATTTCAAATAGCTTTTATGCTCAGCAGGAAGAAAGGTCTGAAATTTTTCGATCAACGCATTGAGATCGGGAATGGTATTCTCTGCCGAATTCTCATTCAGGCGCGCCTTCATTTTCAACACACATCGTTCCAGCCTCTTTTCATTCAACGGTTTTAACAAATAGTCGATGGCATTGGTTTCAAAAGCCCGCACGGCATACTCATCATAAGCCGTCACAAAAACGACTAACGGAAATTTATCAAGTTGGTTGATTCTGCGTATCAGGGTCATACCGTCCATTTCAGGCATACGGATATCCAGAAAGGCAATATCTGGCTGCTCCTCAGCGATCGCATCAAACGCTTCTTTACCGTTTTCACAGCTTGCGAGTATATCCAGTTCAGGCCAAACATCCGCCAGCATTTTATTGAGTTGATATCGCAATAAGGGCTCATCATCAGCAATAATTGCGGTCATTGTTTTAGTCATTGAACATTCCAGGCGTTGAATTGGTTGCCATTAGCGGTATGAAAATTTCAGCAGTGACGCCCTGGGATGCATTTTCTTTGATGCATAACTGCGCCTTACCCATATAGATTACATCCAGTCTTTGCCGGATATTATCCAGAGCCAGACCGTGCCCGCAGGATGATGTCGCCATAGAAAGGCCGCGTCCATTATCAATCACCTGGATACACGCGCCTTCCGCCACTTTTCTCACCAAAACTTCGATAGCTCCGGCCTGGTGTTGTGGTTCGATACCATGCCGGATTGCGTTTTCAACCAATGGCTGAATTAACATGGGGGGAATACAAAAAGCACCGGCATTGAATTCATTCCTTATCTTGTAAACCAGACGAGTACCCAGCCTTATTTTCTGGATAGACAAATAAGCATCAATTAGCGCCAGCTCTTCATCAATATTAACAAAATCGTTGCGGTTTTTTTTCAGGGTGCCGCGTAGCAAACTTGTCAGATTAACCAGTAACAATTTTGCAAGGGCTGGGTCCTTATCAATTAAGGCGTCAAGATTCGCCATCGTATTGAAAAGAAAATGGGGTTCGATTTGGCTCTGAAGCTGTTTCAGTTGACTTAATGCCAGCGATTTCTTCTGCTCTGACTGTTGTCGCTTTGCGACTTCGAGCGCATTCTGCGCTTTCAATTTTTGTTCATGTATAGAAAAGAATGTAAAGCTAATGATGGCCAGAATGAAACCGGGAACCAGCGTTGAACGTTGATTCAGGAAGAATTCGTCATAAGAAGAGGGACTGAACCATAAATAGGCATTCAGGCTACCTAACAAGATACAACAGGTTAACGATATACAGTTAATTTTTGCTTCAGACAGTGATGGCTTTATCCATCTCAACAGTAATGCGCTGAACAATGCGCTGTAACCATAACCAAAACTAATAATCATTTTTAGGAATAATAAGGACGCCCAGTCATGAGATAAATCTGCTGGCGATTCAAACAAGATAAGTATTCCAGCAACGCCCATACAATACAAACTTGTTTGTAATAGATGAGTTCGAAATTTTTGGCTTACTAGTAATAGCCTGCGCATCCAGAATTTCCTTTTAGCTCTATACTATGACATATGTTATCAGCTTGTGGTTTTTATGTTCCAATTTGTATGTTCCAACCTATTTCCCTACTGCATTAAGGAGATTATCTCATATTGACTAAAAATTTCCTTTACAATTTATAAAAATCAAATCCCGATCGGGAACATAGCTATATACTGAATTTCCCGCACCGGTATAAAACCGGTTTACCAGCTCAACCTTCATATCAGACTCTCCTGATTCATACACTAGGTATGAAAGCCTTGGTGTTGTAACCAAACCTCCATCGGTTGGCGAAACCAGTAAATCCAGATTTGGTTCTAACTTCTCGAGCCACAAATATTTGGGATGTAAGGCAGACATATTCATCTTAAAGTGCAGCATAACGTTCTGCGTAACTAAGCTGGTATTATCGAGCCCGTATGAATAACTTCTGGCCAAGTCGATCGTTGCCTTATGTTGCGATAGTTCTTCTTCGCGTTTAACTGCCTTCTTCCACATGCTTTTATCCCAACTACGCCCGTCATACCAATATTCACCGATAATATTCAAACCCGCCGTATTAGCCCAATTAAAACCCAGTAAAAATTGATACGAATCGTTGTGAAATCCCCACCGGACCGGTTCATTCATATCACCTTGCTGATATGCTTGATAACGCTGTGCATAAGCAAACGAACTGTGCACCTCCAATGCCTGAGTCAATACAGTAACGGCAGTCCCCCCGACAGTCCCCCGATGAACCTGATCAAAGTACACAATTCCCTGTAATTCGGTGTTCTCCACCAGGGCATAGCGTCGAAGACCGATGCCGTGTTGTTTTTTCGCCAGACTGACCTGCCCCGTATTAGTTGAGGCCCAGGATTCATCAGTCGCCACCAGTTCCCATTGGCCAACGCCATCAAAATAGGAAACCGTTGCAGCACCTACGCCTTCATCAACCTGTATCCCAACCGGATTTCGCCCATAAGACTTAAAAATATCTAAGGGACGGAACCCATACCCAACGCCCCAGTCCAGACGTTGTTTACCGATGCTCAAATCAAGTGGTACACCTGCCAGTTCAGTTTCCGGCTGCCAAAATAACTCCTGTACTATCAATTTATTATCTACAGAGCTTTGGCTGTCAGTGGTTAAGAAATTATTACCTTCCAGGTCAAATATCCCGGTTATGCTGTCCCCCCTGACGGTTGCGGTAACTAACGACTTGAGAGACTGTATCGACCCACTGGACGTTTCGTTTAATTTCGTGTGGCGATATTGTTCGCTTTCAAAACTGCTTTGCCACGTCCAGTTAACATCAAATTTCGCTTCAGCCCGCACACTAATAATCAGCACGGATAGTAGACACAGACGACCCGAAACGGTCACAGATCCACTCTTGGTTGTTGAATTAAATAGGTTGGATTGAAGTATTTTTCATCCAACTGATAGGGTACGACATTCTGGTAATCAATTACCGTTTGTTTTTCCGGTTGTATGCTATCAAGCAATGTCATAGAAACTATTTTTTGCGGGTGAAGTGGGTTATCAGGAGTAAAAATTGCCTGCTTTGCCATCTTTTGTGAAAGCAAATAGAGATCTGCTTTTAGCGGAAAATCATTTTTCGCATCAAGCCATAATTGAATTTTGGCGTAGGTTTCACTTGCCACTTTTGCTGTCAACTCAAGATGGTTTGACATAACGTGTTTATTTTGTATTACGATATCCTGTGCCCCTTGCAATGTTCCCTGATAGTGTTCGCTCCAGTTAAGGGTAGAAATATCCCCTACCGAGGCATCACCAAGAAGTTTTTGTATGGGCGTGATTCTGATTGGTCGATGACTTTGCGGCATCAACAGCCAATAATTATCCCCGAGCATCAGTAATTTCTGTCCATCTTCGGCTTTCGATTTAAATAACACAAGCGACTCGCGCATTGGGCGGATATATACATCATACGTTCGGGTGGTATCAAGTTCGTTATTTTGATATAGCTTAACCACAGTGGTAACTTTTGCATAAGGCTCTCTGGAACGGTATTGATCTGCTTTTAGTAACATCTGTCCCACGGTTTCTGCTTGCGCCGAGAAAGCAATACCCCCAACCAATAATAATACAAATATTTCACGCATAATTCAGTGCCTCAATGATTGGTTTCTTCACACCTTTACGGGCGGCAAGCCATGCAACGACAAGACAAATAATGGCTACTGTAAGCGTCACGTAGATAAATAGCTCCGCAGAGAAATAAATATGTAGCGGGTAACTTTCAGTTCTACCAGGTGCAGGCGGCATTCTAATATCAACAACAGTTAATAGCATTGCCATCCCCGCAGATAATCCTCCACCAACAATCGCGCCGCACATTGCCATTAACACGGATTCAAGTAAAAAGCCGCAGATAATTTCCTGTGGATACGTTCCGAGAGCAGCCAAAGTGCCTATTTCACGGGTTCTTTCCGTTACCGACATAGTCATGGAATTAAATAACGCTGCAAAAACAACCAATGCCATGACGCCCCCCATAATTGAAAAAATTCGGTTGTATAAATTTCTCACACCATCATAGAAGACAGCTAATTTCTGCCATGACGTCGTGATCATCGATTCATCCAGTTTTAGAGCTTTGAGTTTTTCATCGATTTCTTTTTGTACAGCCGCTGTTTGTCGTGTCTCAAATAAATAGACGGATAACGTACTGATTTTATGCGTTGCGAGCAGCGCCTGCGCGGCGGCAATATTGATATAAAGCTGTCGTTTATCAAGCTCGGGAACACCGGTAGAAAAAATACTCTGTACTTTGAAATCCATGGCATTAAGCACACCATCCGTGGTGGTTGATAGCAGTGTAACAACATCACCAACGGTGACTTTCAAGTTTTTCGCGAGGTTCGCTCCCAGCATCACCTCAGGATCATCTTTTTCCGCCAGATTGTCACGCTGCGGATATAACGCCTTCCCGGACTTCACAGCCACAAACTCACCTTTAATGGCAAATTCCTGAGGATCGATCCCGGTCCCCATATAAATTGTTGATTTTCGTCCATTGCTAATTAGTCCATTAAATTCAATACGCGGTAGAATGGCATGAACCCCCGGAATTGAACTCAGTTGTTTACCGAGCATAGAATAGTCAGATAAACCATTTTCCAACGGTTTCTCTTCTTCCTGCTCAAAATAGTTCGGCTGGCTTAGGGTTATATGACCTATGCTCATCGCTGTTTCCTTCATTAGCGATTGATAGGTATACAGACCAAATCCGCCTGTACAACATAATGCAAATACAACTACAGCAATAATCAGGATTGATAACGCCGATCTCCGGCTATTACGTTGCAGGTTGAGCCATGCATTTTTAATACTTATTGGCATCAGGTGTTCCATTGAATCTCCTCGGAGGAGATAAATCCATCAACCAGATTGATTTGCCTATCGCACTGGCTCGCCATCCGCGAATCATGCGTGGCTATCAAGAACGTTGTACCCATTTCGTGACCGAGCGTTCTCATTATCTGAATGATCATATTGGCTGAATGGCTATCCAGACTGGCCGTCGGCTCATCGGCAATAACCAGACGGGGCTGATGTACTAACGCTCTTGCGATCGCGACACGCTGTTGTTGACCTCCGGATAAATGATCCGGACGATATTGAAGAAAATCTTCCAGTCCGACTTTCTCCAGCATTTGTTCCGCTTTTTCTTTTTTTAGACTCGGATTCAATTTATTCAGTGTTAATGGATAGGTGACATTTTCAACAGCAGTCATGACCGGAATTAAATTGAAACGCTGAAAGACAAAACCAAGACTACTTCGGCGTAATTCAGTCGCCTCTTTGACTTTGCGGGGAAAAGGTGTGCCATTGATAAATGCACTTCCCTGATAATTCATATCAAGCATGCCCAGAATGTTTAGCAAAGTGCTTTTACCTGAACCTGATGGACCGCACAATGCCACCATCTCTCCGGGACGGATTTCGCCACTCACGCCACCTAATGCCTGTACAGTCTGAGTCCCCAACATGTAGTCTTTTTCAATATTCAAGAATGACAACATATCTATTCCTCTCGAACAGATAGATTAATTTCTTTAAGCATATAGAACTATCGCCGCTAAATACTTCGTAATGCGACAAACTGTTATATTTGGGGATGGATGGTCATATAATGCGATGAGCTGAGGCGTTAAAGACAACTACAGGCTTTATTGAATAAATTGTCCCGTGCTGAATTGCATTAATACGTTCCTGACTTAAATCCGAACTTTTTAGGCCATTAATAGACCCAACGAAAATCCCCCTTGTGTTCGTTGAGCCTAAACGCAAGGAGACACTCTTGTTACCCCTCTGCAAAAAGAGTGCAGTACTAAAAATACCCTGCTTACGATGGGTTATCTCAAATTGGTTCACATTGTATTAAATGGCAGGGTAAGTTTATTCCAGAGTTTGAAATCATGCTTATACCCCCTACAGCCCACAATAGTGCATTGTTTTAACTAGTTATTTCTCTTAAAAAGTGTCTTGTACCCATTCAATCGAATGTTAATTATTTGTTGCTTTCGATCACAATAAGAAAACAATATGTAACTTTTGTGCGCATTTTTCAGAAATGTAGATATTTTTAGATTATGGCTACGAAATGAGCATCGCCATGTCACCCTACATCTCATAAGAGGATCGCTTCTGATGAATGCACTGACCGCCGTACAAAATAACGCTGTCGATTCAGGCCAGGACTATAGCGGATTCACCCTCATCCCGTCGGCGCAATCCCCGCGTCTGCTGGAACTTACCTTCACCAAGCAGACGACCAAACAGTTCCTCGAACAGGTTGCCGAATGGCCAGTGCAGGCGCTGGAGTACAAATCGTTTCTACGTTTTCGGGTAGGCAAAATTCTCGACGATCTGTGTGCGAATCAGCTGCAACCGTTGCTGTTGAAAACGTTGTTAAACCGCGCTGAAGGTGCGCTGTTGATCAACGCGTTAGGTGTCGATGATGTTGCGCAGGCAGATGAGATGGTGAAACTGGCAACGGCGGTGGCACATCTGATTGGCCGTTCCAATTTCGATGCCATGAGCGGTCAGTATTACGCGCGTTTTGTAGTGAAAAATGTCGATAACTCAGACAGCTACCTGCGTCAGCCGCACCGTGTGATGGAATTGCATAACGACGGTACCTACGTTGAAGAGATCACCGACTACGTGCTGATGATGAAAATCGACGAGCAGAACATGCAGGGCGGAAACTCGCTGCTGCTGCATCTCGATGACTGGGAACATCTGGACCATTATTTCCGCCATCCGCTGGCACGTCGCCCGATGCGCTTTGCCGCGCCGCCGAGTAAAAACGTCAGTAAAGATGTATTCCATCCTGTGTTCGACGTCGATCAGCAGAGTCGCCCAGTGATGCGCTATATCGACCAGTTCGTCCAGCCAAAAGACTTCGAAGAAGGAGTGTGGTTGAGCGAGCTTTCGGACGCCATTGAAACCAGCAAAGGCATTCTTTCTGTGCCCGTTCCCGTTGGCAAATTCCTGTTGATTAACAACCTGTTCTGGCTGCACGGTCGCGACCGCTTTACCGCGCATCCGGATCTGCGTCGTGAACTGATGCGCCAGCGCGGCTATTTCGCTTACGCCACTCACCACTACCAGACGCATCAGTAAGCGCAAAGGAATTGAGCGGATGTATGATTTTGTGATTATTGGCGGCGGCATCATCGGCATGTCGACCGCCATGCAACTGATTGATGTCTATCCGGACGCCCGCATTGCGTTGCTGGAAAAAGAGTCCGGCCCGGCCTGTCACCAGACGGGCCACAACAGCGGCGTGATCCATGCCGGGGTCTATTACACGCCCGGCAGCCTGAAGGCGCAGTTTTGCCTGGCGGGAAACCGCGCCACCAAAGCCTTTTGCGATCAAAACGGCATTCGCTACGACAACTGCGGCAAGATGCTGGTTGCCACGTCCGATCTCGAAATGGAACGGATGCGCGCCTTATGGGAACGCACAGCGGCGAACGGTATCGAGCGCGAATGGCTAAACGCCGACGAACTGCGCGAGCGCGAACCGAATATCACCGGGCTCGGCGGCATTTTTGTGCCGTCCAGCGGTATTGTCAGCTACCGCGAAGTGACGGCGGCGATGGCAAAAATCTTCCAGGCCAGAGGCGGTGAGATTATCTATAACGCCGAAGTCAGCGGCCTTAATGAGCATAAAAACGGCGTGGTGATACATACCCGTCAGGGCGGCGAATATGAAGCGTCAACGGTGATCAGCTGTTCCGGGCTGATGGCTGACCGGCTGGTGAAAATGCTCGGCCTCGAACCGGGCTTTATTATCTGCCCGTTCCGTGGCGAGTATTTCCGCCTTGCGCCGGAGCATAACCACATTGTTAACCACCTGATTTACCCCATTCCCGATCCGGCAATGCCGTTTTTGGGCGTTCATCTCACCCGCATGATCGACGGCAGCGTCACCGTCGGGCCAAACGCGGTGCTGGCTTTCAAACGCGAAGGCTATCGCAAGCGCGACTTCTCATTTAGCGACACGCTGGAAATTTTGGGCTCGTCGGGGATTCGCCGGGTGCTGCAAAACCATCTACGCTCAGGACTGGGCGAGATGAAAAACTCGCTGTGCAAAAGCGGCTATCTGCGGCTGGTGCAAAAGTATTGTCCCCGGCTTTCGTTAAGCGATCTCCAGCCCTGGCCCGCCGGTGTGCGGGCGCAGGCAGTATCGCCGGACGGCAAGCTGATTGACGATTTTCTGTTTGTCACCACCCCGCGCACGATCCACACCTGCAATGCGCCCTCCCCGGCAGCGACATCAGCAATTCCTATTGGTGCGCATATTGTCAGCAAGGTACAAACGCTGTTGGCAAGCCAGAGTAACCCCGGACGCACGCTGCGAGCGGCACGTAGTGCGGATGCCTTACACGCCGCATTTAATCAATAACCTTTGAAAACAGGACGTAACAATGAAACTTAATGACAGTAACTTATTCCGCCAGCAGGCGTTGATTAACGGGGAATGGCTGGACGCCAACAATGGCGAGGTCATCGACGTCACCAATCCGGCGAACGGCGACAAGCTGGGTAGCGTACCCAAAATGGGCGCGGATGAAACCCGCGCGGCTATCGACGCCGCCAACCGCGCCCTGCCCGCCTGGCGTGCGCTCACCGCCAAAGAACGCGCCACCATTCTGCGCAACTGGTTCAATTTGATGATGGAGCATCAGGACGATTTAGCGCGCCTGATGACCCTCGAACAGGGCAAACCGCTGGCTGAAGCGAAAGGCGAAATCAGCTACGCCGCCTCCTTTATTGAGTGGTTTGCCGAAGAAGGCAAACGCATTTATGGCGACACCATTCCCGGTCATCAGGCCGATAAGCGCCTGATTGTGATCAAGCAGCCAATTGGCGTTACCGCTGCCATCACGCCGTGGAACTTCCCAGCGGCGATGATTACCCGCAAAGCCGGTCCGGCGCTGGCGGCAGGCTGCACCATGGTGCTGAAGCCCGCCAGTCAGACGCCGTTCTCTGCGCTCGCGCTGGCAGAACTGGCGATCCGCGCGGGCATTCCGGCTGGCGTATTTAACGTGGTCACAGGTTCGGCGGGCGCGGTTGGTAACGAACTGACCAGCAACCCGCTGGTGCGCAAGCTGTCGTTTACCGGCTCGACCGAAATTGGCCGCCAGTTAATGGAACAGTGCGCGAAAGACATCAAAAAAGTGTCGCTGGAGCTGGGCGGCAACGCGCCGTTTATCGTCTTTGACGATGCCGATCTCGACAAAGCCGTGGAAGGCGCGCTGGCCTCGAAATTCCGCAACGCCGGGCAAACTTGCGTTTGCGCCAACCGTTTATACGTGCAGGACGGCGTGTATGACCGCTTTGCCGAAAAATTGCAGCAGGCGGTGAGCAAACTGCACATCGGCGACGGGCTGGATAAAGGCGTCACCATCGGGCCGCTGATCGATGAAAAAGCGGTAGCAAAAGTGGAAGAGCATATCGCCGATGCGCTGGAGAAAGGCGCGCGCGTGGTTTGCGGCGGTAAAGCACACGAACGCGGCGGCAACTTCTTCCAGCCGACCATTCTGGTGGACGTTCCGGCCAACGCCAAAGTGTCGAAAGAAGAGACGTTTGGCCCCCTCGCCCCGCTGTTTCGCTTTAAAGATGAAGCTGATGTGATTGCGCAAGCCAATGACACCGAATTTGGCCTTGCCGCCTATTTCTACGCCCGTGATTTAAGCCGCGTCTTCCGCGTGGGTGAGGCGCTGGAGTACGGCATCGTCGGCATCAATACCGGCATTATTTCCAATGAAGTCGCCCCGTTCGGCGGCATTAAAGCCTCGGGTCTGGGTCGTGAAGGTTCGAAGTATGGCATCGAAGATTACTTAGAAATCAAATATATGTGCATCGGTCTTTAACTGGAGAACGCGAATGAGCAGCAATAAAGAGTTAATGCAGCGCCGCAGTCAGGCGATTCCCCGTGGCGTTGGGCAAATTCACCCGATTTTCGCTGACCGCGCGGAAAACTGCCGGGTGTGGGACGTTGAAGGCCGTGAGTATCTTGATTTCGCGGGCGGGATTGCGGTGCTCAATACCGGGCACCTGCATCCGAAGGTGGTTGCCGCGGTGGAAGCGCAGTTGAAAAAACTGTCGCACACCTGCTTCCAGGTACTGGCCTACGAGCCGTATCTGGAGCTGTGCGAGATTATGAATCAGAAGGTGCCGGGCGATTTTGCCAAAAAAACGCTGCTGGTCACCACGGGTTCGGAAGCGGTGGAGAACGCGGTGAAAATCGCCCGCGCCGCCACCAAACGTAGCGGCACCATTGCCTTTAGCGGCGCGTATCACGGGCGCACGCACTACACGCTGGCGCTGACCGGCAAGGTGAATCCTTACTCTGCGGGGATGGGCCTGATGCCAGGGCACGTTTATCGCGCGCTTTATCCTTGCCCGCTGCATGGCATCAGTGAAGATGACGCTATCGCCAGTATCCACCGGATCTTCAAAAATGACGCGGCGCCGGAAGATATCGCCGCCATCGTGATTGAGCCGGTTCAGGGCGAAGGCGGTTTCTACGCCGCGACGCCAGCCTTTATGCAACGTTTACGCGCGCTGTGTGACGAACACGGGATCATGCTGATTGCCGATGAAGTGCAGAGCGGCGCGGGGCGTACCGGCACGCTGTTTGCGATGGAGCAAATGGGAGTGGCGCCGGATCTCACCACCTTCGCGAAATCGATCGCAGGCGGCTTCCCGCTGGCAGGCGTCACCGGGCGCGCTGAAGTGATGGACGCTGTCGCACCGGGCGGGCTGGGCGGCACCTATGCGGGTAACCCGATTGCCTGCGTGGCGGCGCTGGAAGTGTTGAAGGTGTTCGAGCAGGAAAATCTGCTGCAAAAAGCCAACGACCTGGGGCAGAAGCTGAAAGACGGATTGCTGGCGATCGCCGAAAAACACACTGAGATCGGCGACGTACGCGGGCTGGGGGCGATGATCGCCATCGAGCTGTTTGAAGATGGCGATCACAGCAAACCGAACGCCAAACTCACCGCCGACATCGTGGCGCGCGCGCGCGATAAAGGCCTGATTCTTCTCTCCTGCGGCCCGTATTACAACGTGCTGCGCATCCTGGTACCGCTCACCATTGAAGACGCTCAGATCCGGCAGGGTCTGGATATCATCAGCCAGTGTTTTGCTGAGGCGAAACAGTAAGTCCGTACCCATGCCGGAGGCGACGCTTTGCGTCTTGTCCGGCCTACGAGAATCCAGGTCGGATAAGGCGTTTACGCCGCATCCGACAATCTGTACGTGAACAGGAATAAATCTATGTCGGCCGGATAAGGCGGAGCCGCTCTCCGGCAAAAAGAATCAATAACAATTAAACGCGTGACCCGACGCGGGAAATGTCGGGGCGCTCTCCCAAGTGACACACTTTCGAGAGGATTCAGGATGGGGCAATCATCGCAATCACATGAGTTAGGCGGCGGGCTGAAATCACGCCACGTCACCATGTTGTCTATTGCCGGTGTTATCGGCGCAAGTCTGTTTGTCGGTTCCAGCGTCGCCATCGCCGAAGCGGGCCCGGCGGTATTGCTGGCCTATCTGTTCGCCGGGCTACTGGTGGTTATGATTATGCGGATGCTGGCGGAAATGGCAGTAGCCACGCCCGACACCGGCTCCTTTTCCACCTATGCCGATAAAGCTATTGGCCGCTGGGCGGGCTATACCATCGGCTGGCTGTACTGGTGGTTTTGGGTACTGGTTATACCTCTGGAAGCCAACATCGCCGCCATGATCCTGCACTCGTGGGTTCCCGGTATTCCCATCTGGTTATTTTCCCTCGTTATCACCCTCGCCTTAACCGGCAGTAATTTATTAAGCGTTAAAAACTACGGAGAATTTGAGTTCTGGTTGGCGATATGCAAAGTGATTGCCATCCTGGCATTTATTTTCCTCGGCGCAGTGGCGATTAGCGGTTTTTACCCATATGCAGAAGTGAGCGGTATTTCAAGATTATGGGATAGCGGCGGCTTTATGCCCAACGGCTTCGGGGCGGTATTAAGCGCGATGCTGATCACCATGTTCTCGTTTATGGGCGCGGAAATTGTCACCATCGCCGCCGCAGAATCCGACACGCCGGATAAACATATTGTTCGCGCCACCAACTCGGTTATCTGGCGTATCTCTATTTTCTATTTGTGTTCTATTTTTGTCGTCGTGGCCTTAATTCCGTGGAATATGCCCGGACTAAAAGCTGTCGGTTCTTATCGCTCGGTACTGGAATTGCTCAATATTCCCCATGCGAAATTAATCATGGACTGCGTGATATTACTTTCCGTAACCAGCTGTCTGAACTCGGCGCTGTATACCGCGTCAAGAATGCTCTACTCCTTAAGCCGTCGTGGGGATGCGCCAGCAGTAATGGGTAAAATCAACCGCAGCAAAACCCCTTATGTGGCAGTATTACTCTCCACCGGTGCGGCGTTTTTAACGGTGGTGGTGAACTATTACGCGCCTGCGAAAGTGTTTAAATTCCTGATAGACAGCTCCGGCGCTATCGCCCTGCTGGTTTATTTAGTCATCGCCGTTTCGCAATTACGAATGCGCAAAATTCTGCTGGCGGAAGGCGGAGAAATTCGCCTGCGGATGTGGCTTTATCCGTGGCTCACCTGGCTGGTGATTGGCTTTATTACTTTTGTGTTGGTGGTGATGCTATTCCGTCCGGCGCAACAGTTAGAAGTGATCTCCACCGGCTTATTAGCGATAGGGATTATCTGTACCGTGCCAATTATGGCGCGCTGGAAAAAGCTGATAATGTGGCAAAAAACACCCATTCATAATACGCGCTGATAATGATCAGGAGTCACACCATGACCATTACGTCTCTGGATGGCTATCGCTGGCTGAAGAACGATATTATTCGCGGCAATTTTCAGCCGGATGAAAAATTACGGATGAGTTTGCTGACATCGCGTTATGCACTTGGCGTCGGGCCGTTGCGGGAAGCGCTTTCGCAACTGGTGGCAGAACGACTGGTCACGGTGGTGAATCAAAAAGGGTATCGGGTAGCCTCGATGTCAGAGCAGGAGTTGCTCGATATTTTCGATGCCCGCGCCAATATGGAAGCAATGCTGGTGAGTCTGGCGATTGCCCGTGGTGGCGATGAGTGGGAGGCTGACGTTATTGCGAAGGCGCATCTGCTCAGTAAGCTGGAGGCCCGTGACGCCAGTGAGAAAATGCTTGATGAGTGGGATCTGCGTCATCAGGCGTTTCATACTGCAATTGTGACAGGCTGTGGTTCTCACTATTTGCTGCAAATGCGTGAACGGTTGTTTGATCTGGCGGCGCGCTATCGATTTATCTGGCTGCGGCGAACAGTGCTTTCGGTGGAAATGCTGGAGGATAAACACAACCAACATCAAATTTTAACCGAAGCTGTGCTGGCGCGGGATGCCGCGCGCGCCAGTGAGTTAATGCGCCAGCATTTGCTGACGCCGATTCCCATTATCCAGCAGGCGATGGCGGACTAACCGCCATTACTCTGGAATACGCAACACTTGTCCCGGATAAATTTTATCCGGGCTTTTCAGCATCGGTTTATTCGCTTCGAAGATTTTATTGTACAGATTGGCGTTGCCGTAGACCTGTTTGGAAATGGCGCTAAGAGTGTCGCCAGACTTGACGGTATAAAACTGGCTGGCAGTGGCTGGTGTCGCAGTTTTTACCTGATCGTCGACGCTGGCGATACCAGAAATATTCCCCACCGCAACAAGGATTTTTTCCTTCGCTTCCTGGCTCAAACCATCACCAGTCACCGTCGCTTTGCCATCGGTAATTTGGATATTTACTTTATCGGCATCTGGAATGCCGGTTTTGTTCAGATGCTCCTGCACCTTCTTCGCCTGATCGTCTTTATCATGCTGACCAGTAACTGTATCCCAGAGCTTTTCTCCGGCATCTTTCACAAAATTGAACAGACCCATAGTTACCTCGTTCGTTAACGGAAACACTCAGAAAGTGTAGCAGAGGAACGCGGCGCACTAACGCCGCGGAGTAAGTACAGAGTTAATCGCGGGTTTGCACCCAGAAAGCGTGAATTAAACCAGGGATATACCCAAGCAGCGTCAACAAGATATTAATGATGAACGCCCAGCCAAATCCTTTGCCAAGCAGCACGCCGAGCGGCGGCAAAATGATGGTGATGACAATTCTCCAGAAACCCATATTTACTCCCTATAAGAAAATTAACCATTGTTTAAAAAGAGATTTTATCTCTTAAGCGTAATAATTTTAGCGGAACCAGCCAGTTTCAGCCTACGCGTTTACCCTCATTTACGCTGCTGACGCTGGTATACGTTGCATTTTTAGTTTAGAATTCACTTAATTTAGAAAATACTTAAATAACTATGACTGAACTCGCCCAACTACAGGCCAGCGCCGAACAGGCTGCGGCCTTACTGAAAGCAATGAGTCACCCCAAACGGTTGTTGATTCTGTGCATGCTTTGCGGGTCACCAGGGACCAGCGCCGGAGAACTGGCTCGCATTACCGGACTTAGCGCCTCCGCCACGTCACAGCATCTGGCTCGCATGCGTGACGAGGGACTTATTGACAGCCAGCGGGACGCCCAACGCATTCTTTATTCCATTAAAAATGAGGCGGTAAATGCCATTATCGCCACCCTGAAAAATATCTATTGTCCGTAAGGAGTGACGATGGCTTTGATAACAATTTCACCGCATGACGCGCAAGAATTAATCGCGCGTGGTGCAAAGTTAATCGATATTCGTGATGCCGACGAATATCTTCGTGAACATATTCCAGCAGCCTGTCTGGCACCATTATCCGTGATAGAACAGTCTGGTCTTCCGGATAAATTGCGTAGCGAACAAATTATATTCCACTGCCAGGCAGGTAAACGCACCAGCAATAACGCCGATAAATTAGCAGCGATTGCCGCCCCCGCAGAGGTCTTTTTACTGGAAGATGGGATCGATGGCTGGAAAAAAGCGGGATTGCCGGTAGCAGAAAATAAATCTCAACCGTTGCCATTAATGCGTCAGGTACAGATCGCCGCTGGCGGCTTAATATTAATCGGCGTCGTACTGGGTTATGCCATTAATAGCAACTTCTTCTTATTAAGTGGATTTGTCGGCGCAGGATTAATGTTTGCAGGAATCAGTGGTTTTTGCGGGATGGCAAGGCTATTAGATAAGATGCCGTGGAATCAGCGAACTTGAGAAGCAACGCCGGATGCGCCATAGAGGCGGCATCCGGCGCCAGGGATTAGATCAGGAAATCGTCGAGAGATTTACCTTCTGCCAGCGCCTGAGCAATTGGCTTCGGCGTACGGCCCTGACCGGTCCAGGTTTTGGTTTCACCATTGAAGTCGGTGAATTTATATTTTGCTGGACGCGGTTCACGCTTTTTACCTGCACGCGGTGCAGCTGTGCCGTTAGCTAATAACTCTTCCGGGTTAATACCGTCAGCTTTCATCAGCTCCAGCCAGGTGCTAATTTTTTCCTGGCGTTCTGCCAGTTCACGCTGCTGCTGTTCTTCTTCTTCACGTCTTTCTTTAGTGACAACCCTGAATTTTTCGAGCATTTCTTCAAGAACGTCAATGGAGAATTCGCGAGCCATTGCACGAAGGGTGCGGATGTTATTTAAGCTTTGTAACATTACAGACATAATAAAGAAAACCTTTTAACGCCAAAACAAAAAGTATTTCGCCGCGTAGTGTAAGCGATCACTTATTATATTTCCACAAAATTTAATATATTTACAATCGCGAAGGGATATTATTTCGTGCGTTATTTGCTGACACATTAATGCTTATATGCAAATTATATAGCAGTCATTTAACTTACTTATTACAGCGACTGGCGAGTGTTCCGGCGTACGATACAACCTCCCGGCCGATAATGGAACACGCAAGCAGCATAAATATGCATATAAAAAGAATACATATTAGTTATTCAAACCTGAAACTTTGTGCTGCCATTACAGGCTTTACAACATAAAAGATGCTGAATGAGGCCAGGCGCGCTCCTAAGCCGAATTCTCTACGCTTTGCTGCGTAAACACACCTTGATCACTCTGCCAAAAGACATCTGAACTACGTCATAACATAATGATTTAAAATAACATTATACTTTAAGACATAAAAAAACCCAGAATGTACAAAAAATGCGCCACTACGGAATATTTTATCTACAAAAACCAAGGAAATAAAAATTTTTCACTAATTGATAAGTCATAGCCAGCGATATACGCTATGCGAAAGTGCAAACGGTAATTTAAACCACTGCATTCACATTCATCCGATTTCGCGTTTATTAAGGAGCATGGGCATGTTCTCACCGCAGTCACGCTTGCGTCATGCAGTAGCAGATACGTTCGCGATGGTTGTTTACTGTTCTGTCGTGAACATGTTTATCGAAGTATTTCTCTCCGGAATGAGCTTCGAACAGTCCCTTTATTCCAGACTGGTAGCGATTCCGGTGAACATCTTAATTGCATGGCCATACGGTATGTACCGCGATCTATTTATGCGAATGGCACGCAAAGTTGGCTCGTCGGGCTGGGTAAAAAATCTTGCGGATATTCTGGCTTATGTGACGTTCCAGTCACCGGTATATATGGCAATCTTACTCGTCGTGGGCGCGGGTTGGCACCAGATTATGGCAGCGGTCAGTTCAAACATCGTCGTTTCGATGTTGATGGGTGCGGTCTATGGCTACTTCCTTGATTACTGCCGCCGCCTGTTCAAAGTCAGCAATTACCAGCAGGTAAAAGCCTGATCCTTCTTTGTCGCGACTGGCAATGCCAGTCGCGTCTTTAATTGGCTTCGCCAAACAATCCATGTAAATAACGTTCAAGCGCAACACGCGAGCTGAAACCGTGTGGAATGCCGTAATGCTCGTGACGCTCACCCGCTAAATAGAGCGGGAACCGCTGGTAATGATCGCAAGTTTTAATATCGGAAGCCGGTTCTGCCAGTGTCGAACTACGTTCTTTTAACGTGGGATGAATTACCAGTGCGGTACGTCCCATTCGCGCTTCGCGATTAACATAGACATAATTTTCCCCGCGGCGATAACCATAAGCTTTCTGGGTTACCACATCGACGGTAAAACCGACTTTCTCAAGTACGCGCGCCACCTCGTCTGGTCGTAAATACATATTCTATCCTCGTTATTATCTACCGCGGCCCTACCTTACCTGATTGAGCATTCACAACGCTTTCAGAAAAGTCCATAAAGCCACGATGAATCTCTGTTAAGAAAATTATGGTCTACACTGAAAATTACATTGAATCCTGATGGGAGATCATATGTTTAACAGACCGAACCGTAACGACGTCGATGATGGCGTGCAGGATATTCAGAATGATGTCAATCAATTAGCTGACAGCCTGGAATCTGTATTGAAGTCCTGGGGCAGCGACGCCAAAGGGGAAGCCGAAGCCGCACGCAGTAAAGCTCAGGCTTTACTGAAAGAAACCAGGGCGCGGATGCATGGTCGAACTCGCGTCCAGCAAGCCGCGCGCGATGCTGTTGGCTGCGCAGACTCTTTTGTTCGTGAAAGACCCTGGTGTAGTGTGGGAACAGCTGCTGCGGTAGGTATTTTTATCGGCGCGTTGTTAAGCATGCGTAAATCGTAGTGAAACAATGATAATAAATACACGTCCCTGGCCCCGAAGCCTGACTTCGGGGTTTTTAACTTAAGGCACTGCGTAATTGTTGTGCCACCTGCTGCGCCATACTTTCGCTAACGATATTGGTAAACGAGAGCAGCAATCCTCCTTCCCCATTTGAGCGGATACGCCAGTCGCTAAGTGCCTGCACCGCAAGGCCAGCAGCATTGGCTTTACGAGCATGGACAATATCGTCGCCCACCATGCTGATAACCATCTGGATACCACCTTTTTGCGGCACAACCTGAAATCCCTGCTGCGTCAACGCCTGCTCAATCCACTGCCGACGTTGAGCATAGTGCTGACGCATTTTCTTCAGATGCCGCCAGAAATACCCCTCACGAATGAAATCTGCCAGTGTGTTCTGCCACAGTACGGGTACCGCACATGGCTCCAGTGACGCCTGTTGCCGGAATTGCGTAATCTGCTCCACCGGCACCACCAGCCATGCACAGCGCAGTGCAGGAAATAGCGATTTGCTGAATGTTCCGGCATAAATCACCCGCTGCGGTGCGTCGAGACTTTTTAGTGCCGGTAACGGCTTACCGTGATAGCGAAACTCACTGTCGTAATCATCTTCAATAATCCATGCCTGACTACGTTCTGCCCATTCCAGCATCTGGTGCCTGCGCGCTAAAGAGAGCGCCACGCCCAGCGGGCTCTGGTGTGCCGGAGTAATCAGAGCAAAACGCGCATCAGGATAATTTTGTATTCCGCTTGTGACATCCAGTCCGTTGTCATCAACCGGCACCGGTAAAATTTCCACACCGTGGCGAGTGACAATCGGGCGAATCAGTGGAAAGCCGGGATCTTCCATCCACATCCCGTTTCCCGGTTTCGCCAGCGCGTGCAGAATTAAAGCCATTGAGGCCGCATAACCATGAGTGATAAAGACCTGCTCTGGCTGACAATCAATCCCGCGTGAAACGCGTAAGTAATCAACTATTGCCTCGCGCAACGCCGCCTCACCGCAGACATCGCCTAATGCCAAATCAAAACGCGTCTGGGTACGAAGGCGACGCCCCATCACCCGCGACCACTGCTCTCGCGGAAAGAGATCGAGTGCGGGTAATCCCAATTGAAATGGCAGTGGCTGCTGACTTTCACCAGCAAAAGCCACGACATCCACAGCAGATTGTTGCGGATGTATCTGCTCACTGACAAATGTGCCAGCCTGTCCCCGTCTGACCAGCCATCCTTGCGCCACCAACTCAGCATACGCATTTTCGACAGTGGATCGAGACACACCCAGTTCCTGCGACCAGGTACGACTCGAAGGTAGCCTTGCACCAGGTTTCAGTTCCCCTTGCTCAATAGCCGTTTTTAACTGACGGGCGATATCCTGATAACGTGGCATATGGTCTGCTTTTTTACGTAATTTATGGCTCTCTTTAGCAGTCCATTATAGTGCTACATTGCGGGCGTTAATAAGAGGAGAAACTGTATGACTACATTACGTCAGCCTTACTACGAACTTAGCCCGGCAGTGTATAACGCACTGGTGCAGGCCAAAACGGCACTGGAAAATAGCGCGCTGGATACCACGCTGATGGAGTTAATTTATTTGCGCGTCTCGCAAATCAATGGCTGCGCATTTTGTCTGGAGATGCACAGCAAAGCATTACGCAAATCCGGTGTGCCGCAGCACAAACTGGACGCCCTGGCAGGCTGGCGCGTAAGCCATCATTTTGACGATCGCGAGCGGGCGGCGCTGGCATGGGCGGAATCGGTGACCGATATTGCCAGAACCCATGCGGAAGACGAGGTTTATCAGCCTTTGCTTGAATATTTCAGTGCAGCAGAGATCAGCGACTTAACGTTTGCCATCGGGCTAATGAATTGTTTTAACCGTCTGGCCGTTTCCATGCGCATGTAACTTCTTGATGCCGGGTATTAGCCCGGCCAAAAAACACAAAATCCCCTACCCCGTTGAGCCATTCAGCGGTGGCGTAATCAATCTAAAATTCCCATATCCTGTATGGTTGAATCTTTTTTCAACTACATCTAGTATCTCTGTATCAACAGAGAGACAACCCGACGCGTATCATCGCGCCGTATCTTCATTTTAAACGGAAATACGAATCATGCGCATTACTATTTACACTCGTAACGATTGCGTTCAGTGCCACGCCACCAAACGGGCGATGGAAAACCGGGGCTTTGACTTTGAAATGATTAATGTCGATCACGTCCCTGAAGCAGCAGAAACGTTGCGTGCTCAGGGCTTTCGCCAGTTACCGGTGGTAATTGCTGGCGATCTTAGCTGGTCTGGTTTCCGCCCGGACATGATCAACCGTCTGCATCCAGCGCCACACGCGGCCAGTGCATGAGCCAGCTCGTCTACTTCTCCAGCAGCTCCGAAAATACGCAGCGTTTTATCGAACGTTTAGGGCTGCCCGCGGTGCGCATCCCGCTCAATGAGCGGGAACGGATTCAGGTAGACGAGCCTTATATCCTGATCGTGCCCTCTTACGGCGGCGGCGGTACGGCTGGCGCGGTACCTCGACAGGTAATTCGTTTTTTAAACGACGAGCATAACCGGGCGTTGCTGCGCGGCGTGATTGCTTCGGGTAATCGCAACTTTGGTGAGGCGTATGGCCGCGCCGGAGATGTGATTGCTCAAAAATGCGGCGTGCCGTGGCTATACCGCTTTGAACTCATGGGTACGCAAAGCGATATCGAAAACGTTCGTAAAGGAGTAACCGAATTTTGGCAACGACAACCGCAGAACGCCTGACGCAGGAAACGATGGATTACCACGCGCTGAATGCGATGCTTAACCTTTACGATAGCGCAGGTCGCATTCAGTTCGATAAAGATCGCCAGGCCGTTGACGCCTTTATGGCGACGCATGTGCGCCCGAACAGTGTGACCTTCAGTAGCCAGCAGCAGCGCCTGAACTGGCTGGTCAACGAAGGTTACTATGATGAAAGCGTTCTTAATCGCTACTCTCGCGATTTTGTCATTACACTGTTTGCCCACGCGCACGCCAGCGGTTTTCGTTTTCAGACATTCCTCGGAGCATGGAAGTTTTACACCAGCTATACGTTGAAGACATTCGACGGTAAGCGTTATCTGGAAGATTTTGCCGATCGAGTCACGATGGTGGCGCTGACGCTGGCACAAGGCGATGAAACACTGGCGACGCAACTGACTGATGAGATGCTGTCAGGACGCTTTCAGCCTGCCACGCCAACATTCCTCAACTGCGGTAAACAGCAGCGCGGCGAGCTGGTTTCCTGTTTTCTGCTGCGTATTGAAGACAATATGGAGTCGATTGGCCGGGCGGTAAATTCCGCACTGCAACTGTCGAAACGCGGCGGCGGCGTGGCATTTTTGCTGTCGAATCTGCGGGAAGCGGGCGCGCCAATTAAACGTATTGAAAATCAATCTTCTGGCGTAATTCCGGTGATGAAAATGCTGGAAGACGCATTTTCCTATGCCAACCAGCTCGGCGCTCGTCAGGGTGCTGGCGCAGTCTATTTACATGCCCATCATCCCGATATTCTGCGTTTTCTCGATACAAAACGGGAAAATGCCGACGAAAAAATCCGCATTAAAACGCTGTCCCTGGGCGTGGTGATCCCGGATATCACTTTCCATCTGGCAAAAGAGAATGCGCAGATGGCACTGTTTTCGCCTTATGACGTTGAGCGAGTTTATGGCAAGCCATTTGCCGATATCGCCATCAGCCAACACTATGACGAACTGGTTGCCGATGAACGCATCTGCAAAAAATACATCAACGCCCGTGATTTCTTCCAGCGACTGGCAGAGATCCAGTTTGAGTCCGGCTATCCCTACATCATGTATGAAGACACGGTTAACCGTGCTAACCCTATCGCCGGGCGCATAAATATGAGTAATCTCTGCTCAGAGATTTTGCAGGTTAACAGCGCCTCAGAGTATGACGAGAATCTCGACTATGCCCGCACAGGCCATGATATTTCCTGCAATTTAGGTTCGTTGAATATTGCCCACACCATGGATTCCCCCGACTTTGCCCGCACGGTAGAGACTGCCGTACGCGGTTTAACAGCGGTGTCAGATATGAGTCATATCCGCAGCGTGCCGTCCATCGAAGCCGGAAATGCCGCCTCACACGCCATCGGACTGGGGCAGATGAATTTACACGGTTATCTGGCGCGAGAAGGCATCGCTTATGGTTCACCGGAAGCACTGGATTTCACCAATCTCTATTTCTACACCATCACCTGGCACGCACTGCGTACCTCGATGTTGCTGGCGCGCGAACGCGGTGAAACCTTCGCCGGGTTCAAACAGTCACGCTATGCCAGTGGTGAATATTTTAGCCAATATCTGCAAGGTAACTGGCAGCCGAAAACGGCGAAAGTTGGCGAACTGTTTGCCCGCAGCGGAATTACGTTACCTACCCGTGAGATGTGGGCGCAGCTGCGCGACGACGTGATGCGCTACGGCATTTACAACCAGAATCTCCAGGCGGTGCCACCAACCGGTTCCATCTCTTATATCAACCATGCCACGTCGAGTATTCATCCGATTGTGGCGAAAGTAGAGATACGCAAAGAGGGCAAAACAGGACGCGTTTACTACCCTGCCCCGTTTATGACTAACGAAAATCTGGCGCTGTATCAGGATGCTTACGAAATTGGCGCAGAAAAGATCATCGACACCTACGCCGAAGCGACTCGCCATGTCGATCAGGGGCTGTCGCTGACGCTATTTTTCCCCGATACCGCTACCACTCGCGATATCAACAAAGCGCAGATTTACGCCTGGCGCAAAGGCATCAAAACGCTCTATTACATTCGCCTGCGTCAGATGGCGCTGGAAGGCACTGAAATTGAAGGCTGCGTCTCCTGCTCGCTCTAAGAGACTGAAAAATAATTGCAATATATTGAATTTGCATGATTTTGTAGGTCGGATAAGGCGTTCACGCCGCATCCGGCAGGAACAAAGCGCACATTGCCAAAAATCGGAGTCTGATGAGTCTGGCTTTAAGGAATATCTATGAAACTCTCACATATCAGCGCCATCAACTGGAACAAGATAACTGACGATAAAGATCTGGAGGTGTGGAATCGCCTGACCAGCAATTTCTGGCTACCAGAAAAGGTGCCACTATCGAACGATATTCCTGCGTGGCAGACATTAAGTGTCGTAGAACAGCAACTGACGATGCGCGTTTTTACTGGCCTGACGCTGCTCGACACGCTGCAAAATGTTATCGGCGCGCCTTCGCTGATGCCCGATGCGCTCACGCCTCATGAAGAGGCGGTATTATCGAATATCAGCTTTATGGAAGCGGTTCATGCCCGCTCTTACAGTTCGATTTTCTCGACGTTGTGCCAGACCAAAGATGTCGATGCCGCCTACGCCTGGAGTGAAGAAAACGCACCGTTGCAGCGAAAAGCGCAGATTATTCAGCAACATTATCGAGGCGATAATCCGCTGAAAAAGAAAATCGCCAGTGTCTTTCTTGAATCATTTTTGTTCTATTCTGGCTTCTGGCTGCCGATGTATTTTTCCAGTCGCGGAAAGCTGACCAATACCGCAGACCTGATCCGTCTGATTATCCGTGATGAAGCAGTCCACGGTTACTACATCGGCTATAAATATCAGAAAAAAATGGAAAAGATTTCCCAGGCACAACGTGAAGAGTTAAAGAGTTTCGCCTTCGATTTGTTGCTGGAACTCTACGACAACGAGTTGCAATACACCGATGAGCTGTACGCCGAAACCACATGGGCTGACGATGTGAAAGCGTTTCTCTGCTACAACGCCAATAAGGCGTTGATGAATCTGGGCTACGAACCGTTATTTTCCGCAGAAATGGCGGAAGTGAATCCGGCAATCCTCGCCGCACTTTCGCCGAATGCCGATGAAAATCACGATTTCTTTTCCGGTTCAGGCTCCTCTTATGTGATGGGGAAAGCGGTTGAAACAGAAGATGAAGACTGGAATTTCTGACAGGGTTATTTTTCAAAAATATCACTACCCGCAGCAGGGAAATAATTCCCGCCAAATATACTCGTCATACTTCAAGTTGCATGTGCTGCGTCTGCGTTCGCTCACCCCAGTCACTTACTTATGTAAGCTCATGGGGATTCACTCGCTTGTCGCCTTCCTGCAACTCGAATTATTTAGAGTATAGCTTTATATCACGCAAATAATTTGTGGTGATCTACACTGACTCTCTGTTGCATTATTCGCCTGAAACTACAATATTCAGGCGTTTTTTCACTATCCATAACAAAAAATATCAACTTTTCTCGATTTGCTCTCAGCCCTTATATCACGGGAAATTCCGGCAATTTGCTCGTATCAATATTCATGCCACATTTGTCATCAGGGGTTGCCTCAGATTCTCAGTATGTTAGGGTAGAAAAAAGTGACTATTTCCATTGGGTAATATATCGACATAAACAAATAACAGGAATCTTTCTATTGCATGGCAATTAAATTAGAAATTAAAAATCTTTATAAAATATTTGGCGAGCATCCACAGCGAGCTTTCAAATATATCGAACAAGGACTTTCAAAAGAACAAATTCTGGAAAAAACTGGGCTATCGCTTGGCGTAAAAGACGCCAGTCTGGCCATTGAAGAAGGCGAGATATTTGTCATCATGGGATTATCCGGTTCGGGTAAATCCACAATGGTACGCCTTCTCAATCGCCTGATTGAACCCACCCGCGGGCAAGTGCTGATTGACGGTGTGGATATTGCCAAAATATCCGACGCCGAACTCCGTGAGGTGCGCAGAAAAAAGATTGCGATGGTCTTCCAGTCCTTTGCCTTAATGCCGCATATGACCGTACTGGACAATACTGCGTTCGGTATGGAATTGGCCGGAATTAATGCCGAAGAACGCCGGGAAAAAGCCATTGATGCACTGCGTCAGGTCGGGCTGGAAAATTATGCCCACAGCTACCCGGACGAACTCTCTGGCGGGATGCGTCAACGTGTGGGATTAGCCCGCGCGTTAGCGATTAATCCGGATATATTATTAATGGACGAAGCCTTCTCGGCGCTCGATCCATTAATTCGCACCGAGATGCAGGATGAGCTGGTAAAATTACAGGCGAAACATCAGCGTACCATTGTCTTTATTTCCCACGATCTCGATGAAGCCATGCGTATTGGCGACCGAATTGCCATTATGCAAAATGGTGAAGTGGTACAGGTCGGCACACCGGATGAAATTCTCAATAATCCAGCGAATGATTATGTCCGCACCTTCTTCCGTGGCGTCGATATTAGTCAAGTATTCAGTGCGAAAGATATTGCCCGCCGCAGCCCTAATGGCTTAATTCGTAAAACCCCTGGCTTCGGCCCGCGTTCGGCACTGAAATTATTGCAGGATGAAGATCGCGAATATGGCTACGTTATCGAACGCGGTAATAAGTTTGTCGGCGCAGTGTCTATCGATTCGCTTAAGGCCGCATTAACGCAGCAGCAAGGTCTTGATGCAGCACTGATTGATGCGCCGTTAGCGGTCGATGCGCAAACGCCTCTTAGCGAATTGCTCTCTCATGTCGGACAGGCGCCCTGTGCGGTGCCCGTGGTCGACGAGGACCAACAGTATGTCGGCATCATTTCGAAAGGAATGCTGCTGCGCGCTTTAGATCGTGAGGGGGTAAATAATGGCTGATCAAAATAATCCGTGGGATACCACACCAGCGGCGGACAGTGCCGCACAATCCGCAGATGCCTGGGGTACACCGGCTGCTACACCGACTGACGGTGGTGGCGCCGACTGGCTGACCAGCACGCCTGCGCCAAACGCCGAGCATTTTAATATTCTCGATCCGTTCCATAAGACGCTGATCCCACTCGACAGTTGGGTCACTGAAGGGATCGACTGGGTCGTTACCCATTTCCGTCCCGTCTTCCAGGGCGTGCGCGTTCCGGTCGATTATATCCTCAACGGTTTCCAGCAACTGCTGCTGGGTATGCCCGCGCCGGTGGCGATTATCGTATTCGCTCTCATCGCCTGGCAAATTTCCGGTGTCGGAATGGGCGTCGCGACGCTGGTTTCGCTGATTGCCATCGGCGCAATCGGTGCCTGGTCGCAGGCCATGGTTACCCTGGCGCTGGTGTTAACCGCCCTGCTGTTCTGTATCGTCATCGGTTTGCCGTTGGGGATCTGGCTGGCGAGAAGTCCGCGAGCGGCGAAAATTATTCGTCCACTGCTTGATGCCATGCAGACCACGCCAGCGTTTGTTTATCTGGTGCCAATCGTCATGCTATTTGGTATCGGTAACGTGCCGGGCGTGGTGGTGACGATCATCTTTGCGCTGCCGCCGATTATCCGTCTGACTATTCTGGGGATTAACCAGGTTCCGGCGGATCTGATTGAAGCCTCGCGCTCATTCGGTGCCAGCCCGCGCCAGATGCTGTTCAAAGTTCAGTTACCGCTGGCGATGCCGACCATTATGGCGGGCGTTAACCAGACGCTGATGCTGGCCCTTTCTATGGTGGTCATTGCCTCGATGATTGCCGTCGGCGGGCTGGGTCAGATGGTACTTCGCGGTATCGGTCGTCTGGATATGGGGCTTGCCACCGTAGGCGGCGTCGGGATTGTGATCCTCGCCATTATCCTCGATCGCCTGACGCAGGCCGTTGGGCGTGACTCACGCAGCCGCGGCAACCGTCGCTGGTACACCACTGGCCCTGTCGGTCTGCTGACCCGTCCATTCATTAAGTAACTCTGCACTTGCCCGGTGACGCCGGGCATATCACCCTGCCAAAAAAAGGAATAACAATGCGACATAGCGTACTTTTTGCGACAGCGTTTGCCACGCTTATCTCTACACAAACTTTTGCTGCCGATCTGCCGGGCAAAGGCATTACTGTTAATCCAGTTCAGAGCACCATCACTGAAGAAACCTTCCAGACGCTGCTGGTCAGCCGTGCGCTGGAGAAATTAGGTTATACCGTCAATAAACCCAGCGAAGTGGATTACAACGTTGGCTATACCTCGCTTGCATCTGGCGATGCGACCTTTACCGCCGTGAACTGGACGCCGCTGCATGACAACATGTACGAAGCTGCCGGTGGCGATAAGAAATTTTATCGTGAAGGGGTATTTGTTAACGGCGCGGCGCAGGGTTACCTGATCGATAAGAAAACTGCCGACCAGTACAAAATCACCAACATCGCGCAACTGAAAGATCCGAAGCTCGCTAAACTGTTCGATACCAACGGCGATGGCAAAGCGGATTTAACCGGCTGTAATCCTGGCTGGGGCTGCGAAGGAGCCATCAACCACCAGCTTGCTGCGTATGAACTGACCAACACCGTGACGCATAATCAGGGGAACTATGCGGCGATGATGGCCGACACCATCAGTCGCTACAAAGAGGGCAAACCGGTGTTTTACTACACCTGGACGCCGTACTGGGTGAGTAACGAACTGAAGCCGGGGAAAGATGTGGTCTGGTTGCAGGTACCGTTCTCCGCACTGCCGGGCGATAAAAATGCCGACACCAAGCTGCCGAATGGCGCGAATTACGGCTTCCCGGTCAGCACCATGCATATCGTTGCCAACAAAGCCTGGGCCGAGAAAAATCCGGCGGCAGCCAAACTATTTGCCATTATGCAGTTGCCAGTGGCAGATATTAACGCCCAGAACGCCATTATGCATGACGGAAAAGCCTCAGAAGGCGATATTCAGGGGCACGTTGATGGCTGGATCAAAGCCCACCAGCAGCAGTTCGATGGCTGGGTGAAGGAGGCGCTGGCAGCGCAGAAGTAAATATTGATAACCGCGCAGATAATGCTCATGTGAGTAAAACAATTGCAGCGATGGTTTTAATCCGGCTGAAAATCGATGAGACGTTTTCTGAAGGCCGGGGCGACGCGCAGGGATGCGCGGCGAGGGCGCGTCTTACAGGGATGTTACCTCGCGCCCGTACCCGATAGCCGTAAGAAATAAGTCGAATGTACCGCGTAGCGGCGATTTTGTGCCAAAAGCCTGGGTCGCCAGGGTGGTGGCGACTGAGCCACCTTGGCACGTTCACCAGCAAAATAGTGACAAAGTAGCTATAGTCTGGAAGTGAACGTAACATTTGCCTTAGTGACATATTTCACCTTCAAAGAGCCTGTACATAGATTTGTG